>JAUYHB010000007.1 GCA_030690305.1 bacterium
GGTAGAGAAGGTGCTCTCTCACCCAAACATGAAGGCTCTTAAGAATGCCGAGCCAGTTGAAGTAAAGGGCGAGAAGTTCGTCAGCTCTCTTGTTTATAAAGATCTAGTTAGCACAGAGGAGAGGGGGCTTGCTGCTACAGGCATCTTTGTCGAGATAGGCTTGGTGCCCAATACAAGCTTTGCTGAAGGTCTTGTGGCATTAAACGACTACAAACAGATACCTGTAGACCTAAGAACACAAAGAACGGCAGTAGACGGCCTCTGGGCGGCCGGAGACTCCACTGATGCACCATACCACCAGAACAATATTGCCGCAGGAGATGCTGTAAAAGCGCTTGAGGACATATATTTATATCTGAGAGCTTAATGGGCAAGAAAAAGCCCTACATCCTTTCGAATGCAGGGCCCGGGCCACGTCGCCATTGTGGGCACTAGGCGAACAACTGTGGCCGTTTTAGAACTTGATGGCGAGGCTCGACGAACTCGTTGAACGCGCAACGATTCTGATGCAATCACCCTTGATTGCACAGTATGTACCAACGCCTGCCGCAGTCACCAATGCTCCACCTACTATCCACGGCCATGCTGATGACTTGCGTCTCTCAAGCTTGGCCGCAATGCGGTCGAGCTGTGGGATGTTGAGCGTTAGCTCCCCGCTTACCTGGTTGTCCAATGTAAGCGGCTCCGGAAAGTAGTGCTGGACCGACAAGGCCGGCCAGTCGTCTATTGTGACATGTTGCCGCTCGGGCATCTGTACGAATATCTGCGAATTGCCCGCTACGCCGCCAGATCCAGGACCTACTGAATCGAGCGCCCAATTGCCGCAGTTTAGTGACGCGAAGGGTTTGTTGTCCCAGTACAGCAACGTCTCACCCTGCCGGCAGTTTCTTGCCTTCCCTACTCGGCCAATGGTTCCGTCTGCCCGAACGTTCGCAAACTGATGCGCACCAGGCGGACAAGGCCTCTCCTCCATAAGTAGAATCATGTCGGCCAGGCTGTCACGGTCAGCAACGATACCGAAGTATTGCTTAGCTGAAGCCGCTATTATATCCCCGGTCGTGTTCAGATCTGCATGGTTATTTGCCCTGATCATGTCGGAAAGCTCCTGCTTGGTTACCGGCCTTTTCGTAACGGCCTTCGCTTGCCCCAAGGCTTCCGGAGCAAAAACACCAACAAGCAGAGCCACTATTAGAAACAATTTGAAGCGCATGGCGCTCACCTCCTAAATATGTTCAATAACCTTCTCCGTCTCGGACTTTAGCACATTGACAATGCCTTGTCTAGAGCTCTAATAATAAAGACGAACTGCCTAAGATTCTCTTAATTTTTGATAGAAAACCGGGAGTTTGATAATATACCCAGGCATGCGCGGTTAGCTCAGTTGGTAGAGCGCCTCATTGACGTTGAGGATGCCGGGGGTTCAAGTCCCTCACCGCGCACTATTTACTGCCAGAGGGCAAGAATCACACCCATCACTATGAGCGCGACGAGGTAGTTTGAGGCATTGATAAACCAAAGCTTCCACGACTTGCCTTCCCAGAGCACTACTCCGAGAGTGATAGGCGCAACAAAGCCAAGCCAAATCAGAAATGTAATTCCGAAGATTCCTCCATTCGAGATATCAACTGTAGGAAATCCCTGTAAATTGTAAAGGATTCTTTGAAACGAGTATGCCATCACAAGCGAGGCGATGAATTGTATGAGGTAGGCTTTGTTCGCGGTCATCTTCACGCCCTTCATACTCTCAGCCGTAATGCCCATAAGTTGCATCCACGACTTCTTAAAGAGGACCCCATACCACACGAACCCCACAGCCATCGAGGCAATAGCAGCCACAATAACTGCCCAAAGATTGATGTTTACTTCCATATTTTTTAATAAATTCTAATGAATTAATTATATACCTAAAAACTGGTGCAATGACCCCACCGGGAATCGAACCCGGCTTCCAAGCTTGAAAAGCTTGTGTCCTAACCGATAGACGATAGGGCCGTAAGAACGGGAAAATCATAACACTTTTGGCGTCATACGGCAAAAAATGCTATATTTCTAGCGCAACCTGAATACGCCACCCGGATGGCGTATTGAACTGGAAGAGTGGCTGAGAGGTTGAAGGCACCGGTTTCGAAAACCGGCATCCGGGAAACTGGATCAAGAGTTCAAATCTCTTCCCCTCCGCCCAGATAGATTTTTGTGGTAGTCTATTTTTATCGGGCGATTAGCTCAGTCTGGTTAGAGCGCGTCATTGACATTGACGAGGTCAGAGGTTCGAGCCCTCTATCGCCCACCAGAATAGAACTCAAAGGTTGATTAAAAAATTATAAATAATTTAATATAATATGAATCTCAAAGAATGCATGGAACCGCATAAGCTCGAAAAATACAGCTTCATGTGGTCGCAAGCCCGGTTATTCATCGCCGCCCTTGCTCTTTTTATCGGCGGATATCCCCCGATTCTTAAAATCACCCCCATCTTCCTCCTTGGTCTTGTCGGTTTCCTTCTTCTGATCGCCTGGATAATTTCCGGGGTCGCTTCCGCCTACCTTCTCTACCGTTTCATTAAAAACAATAAAATGATATTTGGAGGGAAAGACAAAATGGACCTCGTCGCATTTTTCGTGAGCGTTGTCTCCGGCTTTAATTTGGGAATTACCGGAATTGTGGGCATTAATATCGGTATGTCAATTTCTTCAAATTATTTTCTCTTCGTCATCGTTGGCATTCTCTACATCGTGTCCGCGCTTCACCTTATGAAACGATGGAAAGCGTTCGGAGAGAAGGTTTTCTAATTAGCGTCCACAATTAATCCCGCAAAAGCGGGATTAATTGTGTCGTGTGCTATTTTCTAAAAGAATTTTACGGGGAAGACGGACTACCGTGAGGAATAAGGTTCATAATTTCATCTTTCGCTTTTTCAGGATTGGGAATTTGAATAAATTTGAATCGCTCTTCTTTCCCCGCAGTTTGCACATAGAGATTTCCGAAATTGAGAAATGTTTGCATGACACCCTCCGTTTGAACGGTAACATCTTGTACTTTGGATAGGCGCAGTTCGGAAACCACCCTATTGAACAGCCCTTTTTGAGCATTCTCTATGACTCGTCTGTCAGTGATAATCCAGACATTAAGGGCATAGAGGGTAAAAGAATACATAATGCCGCACCAGATAAAAAGAAAGTAGACGCTTGCCACAAAGAGAAAGAGGGGAAAAACATTGTATGAATACAGGACGGAAGAGAAAATCATGCCAATCGCTATCGGCAAAAGAATAAGAATCGTATAAAAACTCAACTCCAACGCGAAAATGAAAGGGTGACGGCGCAAAAGAAGAAGGACTTTTTCTCCGTCTTCCTGACCATCAAAGGAATTTGTTGACTCTTTGAAAATTGAAAGAAAAGATTTCATATCAACGACTAAGATAGGGAAAAATATTTTTAAGAATAACGGCTGTTTGATTTTGAGGACTGGAAGCGGCCATATTCAAGAAAAACAAGACACTCACGCAGAACAAAATCACGGAACCAAAAAGAAAAGTTGCGGCGTATCGTTTTGGCCGCACCCCTATGCCAAAACGGGTTAAGTGGTAAAAAACGATAAAGTTGAATATCCAGTAGAAAAAGATGAACACTAACCCGAAAATCAAGAGAACGATATTGGTGGTAAACATCACCCTCATAATACGACAACTATGAGGCATAGTAAAAGCGAAAGCGCCGAAAATAAAGGATATTAAACCGCAGGGCAAGCCCTGCACCCATACTTGCTTGCGCATATATTTTGTAAATGCTATTTTCTCTTCAGACGAACTTTACACATAAGCAAACAAAAAAGGAGGTCATCGTGAAAATCTTTGGACAAGAAATATCCCTCCTCATATTGGATGTGGACGGAGTACTGACAAAATTCACTCACATTATTCGACTGGCCAAAGAAGTTGCAAAAGAATTCGGAATGCCTGTTGAAAATGTGACTTCGTATTTTAAAAAGGCCAGAAAAGGAGAATTCCCGTTTCATTCACGTTTTAAGGATGATGTACGGTCAATGTGGCCAAGTTTTAATAAAGAAGAAATCTCTCGTGTTGTTGCCGCATTCCGGAAAAAAGAAAAAGAATACGTATACGAGACGTATGACGGAGTAAACGAGTTTCTGTGGTGGCTCCATACGGAAGGCGTGGTGCTTGCCATTTGTACCAGAAATAATCATGAGTCGTTATCTCGGAAACTCACGCAAGCCGGTATTGATGAGAAACTCTTTGCTGTAAGGAGTGTCCCGGGAAAATATTCAAAACCCGACCCCAGATGCGTACATTCCATTCTTGAAGCTGTTGGAATAAAGAAAGAGTATGCGGCATTTGTCGGAGACTGGTTCCCCGACCTCAATACGGCACGAAACGCGGGAGTAACGTTTATTGCCACGACCTGCGGGGTACTCGGAAGAAAAGCATTTCTGGATGCCGGCGTTCCTAAACACTGCATCGTAAAAACGCTTCCTGACCTTCGAAACCTTGTTACGCAATAAAGGATATTAAACCGCAGGGCAGGCCTTGCACCCGTTTGGGTGTTCGCTTCGCTCACTCTTTCCCGCCCCAAGGGGCGGGGTATTAACCCCTTTGTTGTCGTCGCTTGCTCGGTAATACAAAAGTAATAACTTTTGTATTACCCTCGCTGTGCTAGGCAATAAAATAAGCCCTCGACTTTTTTACAGTCGGGGGCTTTTTGCTCTCAATATGGGGAAATGATAAGGTAAAACAAATGCGCATTCTGGGAATCGAAACGAGTTGCGACGAAACGTCGCTTTCAATTATTGACGCAACAGGGAATGTAAATAAGCCCCGCTTTAAGGTGCGCGCCTTTTCTATTCTTTCTCAAATGAGCATCCACCAGAAATATGGTGGAGTATTCCCCCATCTTGCCCAGCGTGAACACCAGAAAAATCTCGTGCCGATGCTCGCGCGCACCCTTGAAGAAGCCGGACTTTCAAAGCCCGCGAAAGATGTTTTCAAACCCGCCACCGCGCGAAAACTGATAAAAACTCTTGAACGCGAAACGGAATTGCTTTCCAAGTTCCTTTCATATGTGCCGACCGTCGCCCGTCCCGATATTGATGCCATTGCTGTCACCTATGGGCCGGGGCTTGAGCCCGCATTGTGGGTCGGCGTCAATTTCGCACAAGCACTTGGGGTTGTGTGGGATATCCCCGTTGTCCCCGTAAATCACATGGAGGGACATTTGGCTTCCGTTCTTTTTGGTGAGAAAAAAGGGGAGACGGTTCCGGTAAAATTTCCCGTTCTCGCATTACTTGTTTCGGGCGGACATACCGAACTTATTTTTTCAAAAAAATGGGAAATGTATGAGGTCATCGGGGAAACAGTCGATGACGCCGCCGGTGAAGCGTTTGATAAAGTAGCGAGAATGCTTGAACTTCCCTATCCGGGCGGACCGCAAATTTCCCAGCTTGCCGAGGCACATAGAAAGGCCGTTGATGTCTCGCAAGAGTACAAACTCCCCCGCCCCATGAAAAACTCGGGCAATCTTAATTTTTCATTCGCGGGATTAAAAACAGCTGTTCTATACAAAATCAAAGGCCTTAAAATCTTGGATGCCAATGCACGGCAAACGATAGCCCGGGAATTTGAAGATGCAGTCATTGATGTGTTGATTTCAAAAACAAAAAAAGCCCTTGAAACGTATGCGCCGAAAACGCTGATTGTCGGAGGGGGTGTTATTGCAAATACTGCCCTGCGTCGCGCAGTCGGCACACTTGCCAAAACACAAGGAGTGGAACTGCGCATTCCTCAAATGCGGCTTACGGGAGACAACGCGCTTATGATTGCCATGGCAGGATTCATCAAAATAAAAAACAAACCGGAAATTCTTAAAAAGAAAGTTACCGTCAAAGCATTCGGAAACTTGAGGTTAGGATAACAAAACCTGCTCAAATTTACTTTTCAAAAACACGATAAAATCCTGCTGGATTTTTCTCTGCTCCTTACAGGAGCTGTCCACTCGTTGGATCTTTTCTTCGAAAAGCTCACAATGAGTCTTGCGGAAGCTCCATGTATTCGCTTCCTCACACCTTCCTCATGCTCCGCAAGATTTTTGAAAAGTAAATTTTCGCTCTAACTGGAAGATAAAAAATTGGAACTTAACAAAACCCGCCTCATCGGCGGGTTTTTCTTTATTGTTTTTTCTCTTCTTCTTTCTTCTGATTATTCTGGTCAGACTTGCCTGTGAGATTCGGAAAGAGAGGCTCTTTAGCGTCGGTTTTCGGCGGAAGAATGATTGGTGTCGGTTTCTTTTCTTCTTTCTTTACTTCCGTTATTTCTTTCTTTACTTCCGTTTTGGGGGCTTCGTATTTCTTCATCCCCCCGACATTTGTCGTGGTGACAGAAATTTTCTTGTCCCCCTTGTTGTTGTGCCAGAGAAGTAGGGCTGCAAGAGCAAAAATCACAACAAGCAAGGGAATAATGAGACAGTAGATTTTTAGAATGACTCCCCCAACAAAGGCAATGAGAGTGCCCGCAATAAAGTAAGTGATTTTTCTGATTCGCATTTGCTGTCTTGTCATGCCTCTCGTTGTGCCGTTTGCGACAAGTGTTGAGACGATATAGACAACGACAAGTGTAAGAAGGAGCGTGAAGAAACAGATAAATGCGTCGGGAATATTTTCAGGCAGTGTGAATGCCGCGGCGGCAAGGTTGGCAAGATAGATTTGGGTCTGAAGACCGAAACCTCCGCCTTGGTTGTTCGTCGTTGTTGCAGTTTCATTGGAAGCTCCAACTCCGACAACTGAACCGGTTGAAGGACCGAGACCTACTTCTCCGGGAACTATGACACCACCTTCAACTTCGGAAGGATTGATGTTTCCAAACGGAGGAACGGTTCCGCCCGCTTCACTTTCGGTAATCACACCGGCACCCGCAAGAGAGGCGAGAAATGCTCTGAATGAATCGATTTCAGTCTGCTCGAGAGAAGTCACGGGGAAAGCGGACTGACAGTAAATTTCATTTACTTTCTTTTTGGTCAAAATATATACGTATCCGGTCGGAGCCGTATGACCCCATGGGGTCAAGATGTCCCCCTCATATTTGTTCTGGAATCGTGATACCGCGGCAAATGTTGCATCGTCAAAGAATCCGTTCACTTCAAGGTTTTCCCCCTCAAATCCATTAAGAAAGACTTGCAGTTTTCGCACTTCAACGGGATTGTTATTTTCACCTTGTTTAAGGAAGTCAAAGAGATAATAACAACTTCCGCCAAAGGTTGGTGTAGTTGGTGTTGAAATCGGTGTAATCGGACCATTGCCCGGTGGAGTCGGGCTGCCTCCTCCGCCTCCGCCACAGTTTGATGTACAGCCTCCGCCACCTCCTCCGCCGGAAGTTACGTTAACTGTTCGCGTTACCTGGTCTGCGGCAAGACCGTCGGAATCCGATACATCGTAGGTAAGGGTGTATGAGCCAACACTTCCCGCGTTGACGCTTCCGCCAACAACAATGTTTATGGTGATATCACCATCCTCGTCGTCATTCGCCGTTGCTCCCGCATCGGAGTAACCGCTGCCGGCAATAAATGAAACGGGATTTTCCCCAAGTAAAGTGATGACCGGTTTGCTGTTTTCGGTATCTATTTCAGGGTCATATGTTTCGGGATTATCAGGGTTTCCGTCAGTGTGACACGCGGGGTCCTGTGAATCTATTTTCTGGTCACCGTCATTGTCCTGCGTATCGGAACATTGCGGAAGTATGGTTGTGTCGTATTTGTTGAGAATAACAAGCGTTCTGTCGTAGTTTCCGGCAGACAATACAATCTGTCCGTCGGCGCTTGTGTTTCTGCCGGCATCATCAGTCGTTGTTGCGGTAAACAATGCGTTGTCATAAACAAAGAAATCGAAAACGTTGTTGACCGAAGAAACATCCTGGTCATTGTATTTTGTGGTTGTCGCCCACGCGCCTGCGCCGGAAATCAATTCTTCCGAGTAGTAGTAATTGCCTAAAGAAAGATTATTGATAGTTACGCACTGCGCATCATCGTCATTGAGAATGATATTTCTGTTCGGAGAAAATGTTGAAGCGTCCCATGAAACAGTCTGGAGTATGTCTGCAGAGAAATCAGTCGTTGAAGCAAATTTGATTGAGAAAAGACCGGCAGGAAGTCCAGAGGATGTCGTTGCAATCGTATTGACTTGGTCAACGATTACCTTACAAACGTTAATTGTGCCGGGATTTGCGGGTAAATTGACATTAACCGTTCGAGTTTTTTGGTCCGCAGACAATCCTCCCGAGTCGGTCACGTCATACGTAATTGCGTATGAACCGACAATTGTAGTCGTAACGGTTCCGCCTGGAACAATGTCCGCGGTGATATCTCCGTCTTCTTCATCAAGAGCCGTAGCTCCCGGGTCGGCAAAGATGCCGTTAAGAATCATTTCAAACGGGTTGTCTCCCGTAACGGTGATAACCGGTTTGCTGTTTTCGGTATTTCCATTGGGGTCATAGGTGTTCGGGTTGTTCGGGTCACCGTCGGTGTGACAGGCCGCATCGGCAGAGTCCGTTCTCGTGTCGCCATCATTATCCAAACCGTCGGAACATACAGGGTTCTGTACAGGAGTTTTTAACGCGTTCAAGGCAACACAGTGATATGTCTGTCCCAGTTGAGGATTATCGATAAAATCAAAGTTGTCATAGTTTAAGACGTCGCTGTAACACCACATCTCGGCGCTTTCATCGCTTCCGGGCGCCGTGTTGCTGTCGTAGTTATATGTGAAAGGAATGTATCCGTCCTTGAGAACTTCGCGAATCCAAATTCTTGAAGAGCCCATAAGGTCTGTGATTTCAACGGAAGTAATTCCGTTTTGGTCGGTCGGACCAAATGTTTTCCATTCGTTAAAGGCACTTCCTGTGTCGGTATTTGTTCCCTCGCTGCCATCGGCTTCTCCAATGAATGCGCCTGAAAGACCGTCAACACCATCTTGCCCTGATTTATCTCCATATCCCCACTGGAATTCCCATCCCGATTCCAAGTGACAATTCGGGTTATTGGCGACAAAGTCGGACGCGGTGGAAGTCGCTATAGTCAGATTCTCTCCGCTCCAGTTCGGTAAATCGGATTCCGCATCGCAGACAATTTTTGAGGCAGTAATGTTTACTTTAGGTTGAGAAGGTTCTGATTTTTTATCAAAGACAACACACACCGGGACTACACTGTTAGGACTTGTGTTATCGGGGTATACATCATGAACTGCGATTGCCGTATCTACTGAATCAGCAAGCACCGCGTCCGATACGAGAAGCGTCGAGGTTGCGGCAATAATATTATCCGCAAGATCGGGAGTTCCTCCCGTTACAAGAACATCTGTGGAACCATTTTTGAGATTAAGGTGCCATGATTCTTGTGGCTGACTTACGTTCACACGATCGGCATAGGCGTCAAACGCGACAAGATTGATATCGTATGTACCCGCAGAAAGAGAAACGGACTCGCTCTTCATGGAATCGGCAAGAGTTTGGTCGGAGCGAATTTTACCCCCATCAAAATTGATTATGGTCCTATCGGTTGCAGGAGAAAAAGGACAGAAAGGTGTCGGAATTTGAGGAGGAGTCTGCGCCTGATATGCGTTTAAAATAACGACAGTTCGATTGGGGCGGCCTTCAGTCAATACAATGTGTCCATCGGCATCCGTGTTTCGGGATTCATCGTCGGACAGGTCGGTATTCCATAACTCGGGACTGTATGAGAAAAAGTTATTAAGTGAGTTAACTGTGGTATTTACCTGGTCGTTATATTTTTTTGATATCCAATCGGTACCCGTAACTATTTCTTCGCTGTAAAAATAGGAAGCGTTTTCGTCAAGATTGCTGATTGTTACGCACTCGGCATCATTTTCGTTTAAAATTATTTCCTTACTTGGAGTGAACGTGGAAGCATCAAACGTAACTGTCTGAAGGAAAGATGAGGAAGTCGCTGTTTCTCCCTTGGAAATCGTGATGGAGAAAGAGCCTGAAGGCAGTCCTTGTGAACTTGTGGCAATCGTTCCCTCGTTATCAACAATCATTTTACAGACCGTGATAGAGCCGTCGTCATGACTGTAATTGCTCGCAAGCGTCTGCCCGGTTCCCATAGAGAGGAAAGCCAAGAGTAGAAAAGCTTTCGTTACAAGAGATGTGTTTTTCATAATAGTTATGCTTCCTTTTTAATAATTGTGGCCGCCTCCCGTCTCCAAATAACCGAGAAGTGGTTGGTTTGATAATTGTTTTACAACACTAATCATTTTTCCCCAATTGTCAAATTGAATCAAAAAGTTACGAGTTTGGAAAATCCTTATATAGAGCCGTATTATTAAATTTGTCCTATACACAAAAAATGTCCTTTAGATTGCTTCCCAGACTACTGTAAAAGTCATTGAAAAGAAAGGGTATTTTGTAAAAGACATTTTAGTGCTTGTAAAATCGTAAAAAATGTCCTTTATACAAAACTGTCGGTTTCTACTCGCAGGAAAGCCTTTTATAGAGCCAGAATATTATTAAAACGGATAAAAAAGTGATATATTAAAGTGAATGGACAATAAGTTTTTAAAGCCTTTCAGCCCGAAAGAAACGGAGAAAAGAATATATGAAAAATGGGAAAAGAGCGGATTTTTTAATCCTGATATTTGTGTTGAAAGAGGCATAATACCGTCGGACGCAAAGTCCTTTACCGTTATAATGCCGCCTCCCAATGTCACGGGGGTACTTCACATGGGCCACGCATTAATGCTCACACTTGAGGATATTATGGTGCGCTACAAACGCATGAGGGGGCTGAAAACTCTATGGCTTCCCGGTACCGACCACGCGGCTATCGCCACACAAACAAAAGTTGAAAAGGGTATATATAAGAAAGAGGGTAAAACACGACATAACCTTGGCCGCGAAGTATTTCTTTCAAAGGTGGAACAGTTCGCAAAAGAAAGCCACGACACAATCGTTTCCCAAATAAAAACAATGGGGGCTTCGTGCGACTGGAAAAGAGAGGCGTACACGCTTGATGAAAAAAGAAATCAGGCAGTGAAAACGGTTTTCAAAAAAATGTATGACGACGGTTTGATTTACCGCGGTTTCCGCGTCGTCAACTGGGACCCTAAAGGACAGACAACCGTTTCCGACGATGAGGTGGAGCACACGGAAACGAAAGGAAAGTTGTACACGTTTCGGTATTCAAAAGACTTCCCTATTTCAATCGCCACAACCCGGCCGGAAACAAAATTGGGAGATGTTGCCGTTGCCGTGCATCCCGATGATGCGCGTTATAAAGAATATGTCGGACAAACATTCAATGTAAACTTTGTCGGCACGCCGCTTTCAATACGGGTTATAGCCGATGAAACTGTGGACCCGCAATTTGGGACCGGAGCCGTCGGTATAACTCCGGCGCACAGCATGACCGACTGGGAAATTGCGGAGCGACATAAGTTGCCCATGCTTCAGGTAATCAACGAGTATGCAAAAATAACGACTGAAGGAGAATTTCAGAACAAGAAAACACTTGAAGCGAGAGCGATGATTGTCGACAAACTCAGACAGGAAGGGTTGTTAGAAAAAGAAGAAGACAACACACTGAATCTCTCGACTGCACAAAGAAGCGGTGGGACTATAGAACCTCTTCCAAAATTGCAGTGGTTTATTGATGTAAACAAAGAGTTTACTATTCCGGAATCCCGTATTCCCGGCATAGCCTCTGGAAGTAAAACCACTTTGAAGAAAATAATGAGAACCGCGGTTGAAAGCGGTGCTATAAAAATCATTCCTGACTATTTTGATAAAACGTATTTCCATTGGATTGATAACCTTGGAGACTGGTGTATCAGTCGTCAGATATGGTTCGGGCATCGTATTCCCGTATGGTACCGAAAGGAAGAAATTTTCTGCGGTATGGAAGCCCCAAAGGGCGAAGGCTGGGAGCAAGACCCGGACACCCTTGATACATGGTTTTCCTCAAGTTTATGGACTTTTTCAACGCTTGGCTGGCCCGACAAGACCGAGGATTTGAAAATATACCATCCGACAGACGTACTTGAGACAGGGTATGAAATTTTGTTTTTCTGGGTAGCGAGAATGATTTTGATGACCGGCTATGTGCTTGGGGATATCCCATTTCACACGATATATCTCCACGGAACGGTGCGTGACAGTCAAGGAAGGAAAATGTCAAAGTCCCTGGGGAACGGAATTGACCCGATTGACATCGCCGAGAAATTCGGGAGTGACGCGGGACGAATGACCCTTATTGTCGGGAATACCCCCGGAACCGATATGCGGATTTCCGAAGAAAAAATAAAAGGATACAAACATTTTGCGAATAAAATGTGGAATGTTGCCCGTTTCGTGCATGAAAATACAAAAGACACCGACAGTGCGGAAAATATTGAGTTGGAACAGGGGGATAAGGATACACTGGCCGATTTTGAAAAGATGACGCGGGATATCACGGCAGACATGGAGAGTTTCAGATTTTATCTCGCGGCTGAAAAACTGTACCATTATTTATGGCACCAATTCGCCGATATTGTCATTGAAAGCAGTAAAGCGCGCCTTCGTGAAGGAAATGACAAAGAAAAAAATTCAACAAAACGGATGCTCCGGTCAATTTTGGGCACGTCGCTTGTGTTATTACATCCGTTTATGCCCTTTGTAACGGAAGAAATATGGGAGTGTTTGGGAAATAAAGACATATTAATGGTCAGACGATGGCCTGTTATGTAGAAGTATGGATAATATAAACGCTTTTATGCTTGCGCTCGGTGGTGGAATTCTTCCCGCTGTTGTTTGGCTTTTGTTCTGGCTTCGTGAAGACCGAAGACATCCGGAACCCAAGGGAATGATTTCCCTCGCCTTTCTTGCTGGAATGCTTGTTGTTCCGCTTGTCTTGCCTATCGAACTCGCTATCTACAAATTTTTCGCCAATTCTTCCGTTATTCTCTTTTCCCTGTGGGCACTCACCGAAGAAGTGCTGAAATTCGGGGCGTGCTACTTTGTCGCTCTTTCAAAAAAAGTAACCGACGAGCCGATTGATGAAGTAATTTATCTTATTACGACCGCATTGGGTTTTTCGGCTCTTGAGAATGCATTTTTCCTTATCAATCCCCTGTTTGAAAATGACATCGCAACGGGTGTTGTCGCCGGAAGTATGCGTTTTATCGGGGCAACTCTTTTGCATACCGTTGCCTCGGCAACAATCGGTATTTTCCTTGCATTTTCATTTTATAAAAATTCCCGAACACGCCGTATCGCCGTTAGTTGGGGTATCTTCTTTGCAGTTGTGTTGCATGCGGCTTTCAACTTGTTTATAATTGAGAGCGAAGGAATTCACATATTTACCGTTTTCTCCTTTGTGTGGGCCGCAATTATACTGCTTATGTGGCTTTTCCAGAGAATTAAACGCATCCGCGCGTATAAAACTTAACCAAACGATATGCCAAAAGAAAAACGATCCTTTTTTGAACGTCTTACCGGCTCGGTTCGTCTTGATACGACGGATGCGGATGAATTTATAGAGGAGGAAAACGGACACAAAAAACCCGCCAAAAAAGAAAATGGAAGTTGGATGGAAGAAGAAAGCGGAGACGGACAGTTAACTGTTGATGTGTATCAGACAGCCTCGGAAATAGTCATTAAAACAATGGTAGCCGGGGTCAAACCGGAAGATTTGGATATTGATATCACGAGGGATATGGTAACGATAAAAGGCAAGCGTGAAAATGAACGCGTTGTTGAAGACGATGATTACTACCACAAAGAACTGTACTGGGGCTCTTTTTCAAGGACAGTAATTCTTCCACAGGAAGTTGACGTTGAAGGAGCGGAAGCTATTGAAAGGCATGGGCTTCTGATTGTCAGACTCCCCAAAATCAATAAAGACAAGCAGACGAAACTCCGGGTCCGTAGTACTTCTTAAGAAAAATCAAAAACCGCCGGAAGGCGGTTTTTTTATTTATCTTTGAGAGGAGTAAGTCTGCTTCCGATAAACGCAACTAGCGCGATAAGAGAGAGATTTTTGATGATGTACTGACCTTCAAGTGTCGGCGTTAAGAAACTTTGCCAACTGGTCTCCGTAAGAAGTACAAGAGGCATACCGGTCATCACCATGTGAAGTGAGAAAAGTAAAATTGCGGGACGTTGTAAACGGGGAATCAGGAAAAGAATACCAATTGCCATTTCGTAGATTGAGAAAATGACGAGAAATGTCTCGGGAGTCATCAACGAAGCCAAGAATGTTTTCTCCATAAGTTTTTCAACCAACGGAATCGCTGCGCTTGTATCAAAAATTTTGAGAATACCAAACCAAAAATAAATAATAAAAATGGCAAATCGAGCGAATGGGATGCTGGCTTTTTTGAGAAACTCTATACTGGCGTAATCAAATTTTTCTATTATATTCATCGTGTTAATTATAACAAAAAACCACTTCACTATAAAAAAAGGCTGCTCAAAGTTTGAGACAGCCTTTTATACATTTTGGATTATGGTGCATTTATACATCCGCGATGCAGGTGCAACAGTCCGAGCGCCTGGAACAAGTGGTCATTAACCTTCTCTTCAGACGCAAGTTGCGAGATTTCTTCTTCGGTTACCCATCGGTAATTTTCCGGGTGGAAAATTTCACTGTCGAGGACAATAATTCGGTACTCGTTTACCTTTCCGTAGAACATTCCTCCGTCCTGTGGAATAAACGCGCGCACTTTTGGAACACAGCCAACCAATTCCGCCAAAGGCACAGTGTTTCTTTTAAGTGCCCAGTGACTTGACTGAACTGAAGGGGCTAAAAGCACATGACCCTTCGCATGCATATTTCCCGGCTCGGCTTTGGCCTGAACCAGGATTTTTTTTGACAAAGAGACTGCAAGAATAATTACTCCGTGAGTCTTTTCACCATTAACCGGACGCAAAAAAACTTTGTCATATATCCGTCCGTTCTGCTCGCGAGTTAATACAAGATTTGCCTCAAAGAGAGACTTGTCTTTTCGACGGAAACCTCCTTCAAAGATTTCCCAGTCAACCGCCTCCGATATTAATCCTATCTTTGTCTCAACAGTTGAGTGATTTTGTTGCATTCCAAACCATTTTAGGATATTCACGAGAACTCTCCTTTTTCAAAGCAACGTTTTTATTTAACCAAATTTTCTGATTAGGATAATGGCATAAATAATTAAATGTGTCAATTTACTCTTTTTGGGTTTAAGCAAAAACAACGTAGCAGAGGCTACGTGTTTTATATCTTGTGCCGAGAGCCGGATTTGAACCGGCGACCCCGCGCTCTTCAGGCGCATGCTCTACCAACTGAGCTATCTCGGCAAGTGAGGAACAAAGAGAATGTTAACATTTTCTTCAGTTCCGAGCGACGCCGAGAAAAGCTTTGCTTATCTCGGCAAGTGAGGAACAAAATTTAATTTTCAATCTCCCTCCCTCTGATTGGAGGTTGGGAAACTATATATTTCTAACGTTTTTTAAGTACGGAGTCAAACAACTGATTGATGTCGGCAACCTGACCCGTAAGACTTTGATATGTGTGTGTCAAGGAGTCCAAAACGGGCTGAAGGTAATAATATAAGCCCAAAGAAAGGCCCAAAACAAACACCCAGTATACTGCAGACCATATTTTTCGCCACACAAGGTCTCCGTGGAGCTTTTTAAGCATTTTATTGTTGCTTTCCGCAAGCTCCAGGGTCTTTTTAAGCATTCGTTTATCTTCAGGGTCCACAAGTGTAATTATAGCAAAAAAGCCCCAAAAACCCATGTTATACTTAGCTTAGTCTTTGAAAATCGAATATGTTTGGACGAAAGGAGGCGAGAAAATGGCTTTAAAAGTGCTAATCGTTGAGGATGACCCTACCCTTTTGGGGATGCTTCGAAATTTGGTTTTTCCGCTGGATCCCCGGTTTACCCCCCTTTTCGCTTCATCTATTGAGGAAGCAGAAAAAGTTTTTTACGACCATCCTGACATCGTTGCTATTGCCATGGATGGCCGTATAGAAGATGGATTACCACGTACTAATGAAGAGGTGTGGGCGGCTCCAGCAAATACACTGGACCTTGTGCAAAAATATAGAGAAACTTTTTCAGGACCAATTATTGCACTTTCAGGTAAATTTAGGCAGGATCTTCTTGACGTCGGTTGTGACTATTATGTTAAAAATAAATACGATATTCACGAAAAGCTTATTGAAGTTCTTTGCCTGACTCCCTACCCCGCTCATCAAACCAGCCACGGTAAAACCGCCCTGTAGTTTAGGGCGGTTTTTTCTTTTTTTATGCTATATTTTGTTTGTATTGCTCCCATAGTTAAATGGATATAACGACCCCGTCCTAAGGGGTAATTGTGGGTTCGATTCCTGCTGGGGGCACCGAATAAAAACACCTGCTTTATGCAGGTTAGTTTTATTTGGTCCAGGAATCGAAAACCGGAGCATGACATTGCGAGGTGGGGTCGCAGGCTTTTTCAGTAGAAAAAGACCTGTGACCGATTCTTGCTGGGGGCATAAAAGGGAAAATCCGCCTGGAGGCGGATTTTGTGGCCGTAAAATTAGAGACCAAGTGCTTGGCTGAGTTTTTCTTTGCTGAAGCCAACCATTACGGTATTTTCAACTTGTATCACAGGCACCCCTAGCTGCCCGGTTTTCTCAACCATTTCCTGCCGTTTTTGCAGGTCGGCTGCCACGTCATATTCCGTGTAAGTGACATTGTTTTCTTTAAAGAATTCTTTCGCCATTTTGCAATATACGCACGTGGGAGTTGAATAAATAGTTACGTTCTTCATGAAAATCGGTTTTTAACTCGTAAGAGCCCCATTATAACATATCCGTCAAGGGGTAAAACTATCCTGGATTTCCTTTATCCAGCGCAATATCCAATTTTCCCCACTGACATCTTCGCTTTTGGGTCTGGTCTTCGATTCAACAATAAGCGCCATCATTTCGCCGTCTTTTGCCACGCTAAACTTTTCCCTGATTTCCTCCTCAACTCCTCTTTGGGTTGAGAGGCGGTCTAGATTTTCTTTGAGCTCCATTTCCCTGTTTTTGAGAGTCTCCAATTCCCGTTCGGTTTGAACAAGACTTTTGCTGCTTTCAAGGTATTTGCGATATATGTCAAAAAGACCGTTAAACGAGGCTATTGCGACAATAATAAGGCCAAGGGAAACAAAAAAAGACAAGGGGCGAATTCGTTTTTGGCGTTTTCTTTTTTGTTCCAAAGAGGGCATACAGATGCTACTATAGTACCATTATACGAAAAGTATGCTTTTCAAGAAAAAACACAGACGGGTAATAGAAGTAACATGGATTGTTCTTGCGGCCCTGATTATTGTCAGTATGGTACTTCTCTATACCCCTATTTTCTACTAATCAGCCCTCATCATTTTGAGGAAGACTTCGTGGGGAATGTTTATTTTGGCGCGCCGTTCAAGCATCGCTTTTTTCCCTTTCTTTTGTTTTTCCCACAATTTCTTCTTGCGGCTGATGTCGCCTCCCGAGAGTTTTGCAGTGACGTCTTTTTTCATAGCGGAAAGCGTATGGGAAGAAACAATTCTCCCCATTGCCTGGGCTTGAATTTTTGTGACAAACATCTGACGAGGAAGAATTTCTGAAAGTCTTTCCACCGCCTTTTTCCCCTCTTCCTCGACAGTTCGTCTGGCAACGACACGGGTAAATGCGGGAACTATTTCGTCGGCAACGAGCATGTCGAGCCGTACGACATCCGCTTCCCGCATTTCACCAATAATATAAGACATGGAAGCAAAACCAGAAGAAACGGTTTTTATCTGGTCAAAAAAATTCCGCATCAGTTCCCGAAGAGGCATATGAATGGTAAGAGAAACACGTTTATCTCCAAAAGATTCCGTTTCCCCCACCTCGGCTTCATAGCCATAAAGAATTTGTATAATGGCACCAAGATACTCGCTTGGGGTAAAAATTTTAACTTCCACCCACGGTTCGTTGATTTTGACAATCTCACCATGCTCAGGGAAAAATGCCGGCGAATAAATAGTGACTTCTTTGCCGTTTCTTAAGAGCACATGATATGTAATGCTCGGGGTTGTCACGACGAGATTCAAGTTAAACTCGCGGTGAAGGCGCTCCGTAATAATTTCAAGGTGAAGCATCCCAAGGAAACCACAGCGGAAACCCCTGCCGAGCGCTCCGGAAGATTCTTCTTCATAGGAAAAGGAGGCGTCGGAAAGACGTAATTTTCCGAGGGACTGCTTAAGCAGCGCGAAATCGTCCTGACTTTCGGGATATACGGAGGCCCACACAACCGGATTCGGGTTCATATAGCCCGAAAGCGGCGCGTGGGAATCGGAAATATCCGACACCGTATCGCCAACGGAAGCAAAGCCCGATTCTTTGATTCCTGTCACGATGTAGCCGATTTCCCCGGACACGAGAGCGTCAACCGGAGTTTCTTCCGGGGAAAAGAAGCCCACTTCAAGGGCGGTAAATTTTCGTTTTGCTCCTTTAAATATAAGGACATCGCCCTTTTTGACTTCCCCGTTCATCACACGCATGTAGACAATGATTCCCTTATGATTGGAATAAGAAAAATCAAACACCAACGAGCGGAAAACTTCCGTTTCGATTTCTTTTTTTGGAGGCGGTACGCGGGCGATAATTGTTTGGACGAGCGTTTCAACGCCTTCGCCCGTCTTACCCGACGTTTCCACGATATCACTCTCGGTACATTGAAGAAGCGTTACGATTTCCTCTTTTACCGCCGCACGGCGCGAAAGCGGAGAATCTATTTTACTTAAGACGGGGATAATAGTGAGGCCAAGCTCGCGCGCCATATTAAGGGTTGTCAGGGTTTGCGCCTGAACGCCTTGGGTTGAATCGACGAGTAATAGGCACCCCTCGACAGCGCGCAACGCGCGGGACACTTCATAAGAAAAATCAATATGCCCCGGCGTGTCAATCAGATTAAGTGTGTATTTATTCCCCTCAAACGAGTAATTCATCCGAACGGGTTGCATTTTGATGGTAATCCCCCGTTCCCGTTCAAGTTCCATGTTATCGAGCACCTGCTCCCGCATCTTTCGCTTTTCTATCGTACCGGTAATTTCAAGCAGTCTGTCGGCAAGGGTGGACTTGCCGTGGTCTATGTGAGCGATAATGCTGAAGTTGCGAATGTGTATTAACTTCATGAAAGGTATACTAGCGGAAAGAAAGAATAATTTCTACAAACCTTGCACGAGGTCGGTGTCCGGACTGACCGCCCGCACTTTCCATATTTTCTCGCGTAACGCGACAGTAACCTCCTTGAGCTCTCTGTTCTGCAGAAGCTGAAGCACGAAAATCCCTATTACAATACCAGTAATTCCTGCAAGTAATCCCTGAAAAAATATTCCGACAAACGTATCCAGATTGAGGAACCTACTTAAAAAGTTAAGCAAGAGATACGTATAGAAACCCATAATGACCGATGCGGAAAATGAGTGAAAAAGGGTAACCACAAGGTCTTTGGAAAATTTACCGAAATCGAGCTCAAAAAATACCCACAAAAGAAGGCCCGTGAGGAGCGCGCCGAAAGAGTACGCGAGAGGCAACATCAGTACTTCGGTGCCGGGAATCCCTTCCACACGAAGCAACGACTCGACAAAAAAACGAAAAACAGGAAGAGTTGAAAACAGTTTAGTGAGAAAATACGCGAAAAAAACCGTTGAAACTCCTCCAAAAAGATTGAGAAGAAGGGGTTTGAGTGTTTGACCGGCAGAATAATACCCACGTACAAAAAGGAGCGTGAGGCTTTGAAAGAAACAGGAAATCGCGAAAAGAGCGAGCGCGGCGGCGGTAAGACGGGTATCGGACCAGTCAAATTCTCCCGAACCGAAAATAACACGAACAATTTGCGCACGAAGTACGATAAATAAAACGGCAACGGGCACGGACCAGAAAATAATGTGGCGGGCGGAAGTAAGCACTTCGTCGAGAAACTCTTTCTGTTTTCCCTCCGAGAAAAAACGCGCGAGGGTGGGAAATGCCGCCAAAGAATAACTCACTCCTATAACCGAAAGCGGCACCGATTGAAGATTGAAAGAGAGACTGAAGACCGAGATCGAGCCCGTGGTCTGAAGTGACGCAAGTGCAAGGAGCAGAAGTGTCGAGAGGTGGCTTATCGAGAGCGTAAACGTGCGAGGCAATGAAAGAAGAAGAATGTGTTTAACGGAAGAGAAATTAAAGGAAAAAACGGGTAAAAGACCGTAACGGGCAATAACGGGGATTTGAATGGCCATATGCAAGAATGAGCCTAAAATCACTCCGAAACCAACGCCCGCAATACCGTATAAGGAAGAAAAAATAAGCGTACCGAGAATAATACCAAGATTGTAGAGAGTCGGAGCAATGGCATAGACGAAAAAACGACGATGGGCCTGGGCGATGCTTCCAAACAAGTTTGAAAATCCAAGTAATATCGGAGAAAGTAAAAGTAATCTGGTTAAAAAGACCAGTTGAGGAATAAGGCTGAGATCAAACCCGGGAAAAAGAATCGGAACAAGAACAGGCACTAGAAAAAAAGCAATGGCACTTACCAAAAATATAAGAAGGAAGAAAAAAGTAAAAAGGTTGTCAATGAGAGACTTTTCTTCGCGCACATCCCTCCCGCCTCTTTCAACCAAAAGCGGAACGAGAATGGAGAGGGACACGAGAGAGCCCACCGTCACAAAAATGAAGTCGGGGATTCGAAATGCCGCATAATAAATATCAAGGGCTTGTCCAGCACCAAAAAAATGGGCGAGTAGGCGGTCACGGACGAGGGCGAGGAGAAGGGAAAGAAAAGCGAAGACAGCAAGAAGATAGGCGGCCTGATGCAGGCCGCCTACTTCTTTCTGAAGAAAATAGAAAATCTTCTTTACCATCTCATTTTAAGCCGGTTGTGTATTTTCCGCTTATTCTTCCGCTTTTACTGTTTCCTCATCGACAGGTAGTGTGTCACGTTTTTCGGGCTCATTGTCAACCGGTGGGGTTGCGTTTGCGAACGGTTCTTTCCCCGCCTTTAAATTGCTTAAAATAAGTTTGACTTCTTCGTTATTCGGGTTCGTTGCGCGCACTACCTCAAACTGGGCGATGGCATCGTTTATTCTTCTGTCCTGATAGTAACTGAGGCCCAAGAAGTAGCGGGCATTTGCATACTGTGAATTGACTGTCACTGCACGCTCAAAGGCACCAATGGCTCCCTTATAGTCGCGTTTATTATATTTGAGAAGCCCAAGCTGGAAATAAAGGGCCGGGTCATTCGGTGCAAGAAGTGTCGCCTTTTCAACAGAGTCAATGGCACCATTAACGTTTCCTTCGGAGACTTCAATTTGAGAAAGAAGGAAGACGGCTTCCGTATAGTTTTGCTTTTGCTGTAACGCTTTTGCGATAAATTCCTTCGCTTTTTTGTTGTCTCCCTTGGCGAGCTCGAGTCGGGCAAATTCAAGTTGCAATGAAGGGTCGTGAGGACTTCGCTTTACCGCTTCCGTGTAAGCCATTTGGGTGCTTTCATACGCCCCTTCCACTCCCAGAGAAACAAGCACTTGGTAGACATGTCCGAGAGCTACCCAGTTTTGGGGATTTGTTCTGTCTTTATCGCGTGCCCTGGTCGCATTTTCAATGGCGACACCTAGGGTTTGCTGAAAATCGGTTCGAAGCGATTCCGCGGGCACGTCGGTTCGTGCGGCGATTTGTTGCAGACGGGAAAGATTGATTTCCGACATGGCACGGTAATACGCGTCATTTCCTTCAATGGACAATACCCTATTGAGAGCGGTTTCTGCGGCGTCCAGATTGCCTTGGGCAAATGCGACAGAGCCTTGTTGGAAGTAGTATGACGCAAATCCGCTACGAAGTACGAGATAACCGTATGACACCGTACCTAAAAGAAGAAAGACTATAAGGAGTATCGAGAGGAAGCTGATGCGCGGGTTATCAAGGAAGGAAATGGTTTTTATCGGAAACATATTCTGTTCAGCAAGAGCGGCAAGGAATAGACCGCTGAAAAAGAACGTAAGGGCAAAAATAGTAATGCCGGGGACATAAAAGATTGCAATAGCCCAAAGATACAAAGAGACTAAGAAAGATGACGTGACAAGATACTTCGAGAACGGGTCCCCCTCTTTGGAAAACAATGCTTTAAAACCGGTATACAGAAGCAGTCCTATAAAGGCAAGCCAAGCGGCCGTACCGATGACACCGCCTGTTACGAGACTTGTGGGAATCACACCGACTCCGTAGCTAAAACTCGTGTTCCAGAAATTTGTCGCATTAACACTTTCGGGTTTATACAAATTCCACTGCGTTGCAAAACGGTTCGGCCCTGAACCAAAAACGGGATTTTGTTTGAATGTCTGCCATGCCACGTCAATTGTTGTTGACCAGGAAGGTCGCACTTCAAACGTGGATAGACCAAGTGCCCGGGTAATAGAATCCCCGATGACACGTCCGCCAAGAACAAAGACAAGAGAAAAAATGAGAAGCCCGAGAGAAATCCATGAAACTCGAGCCTGGCGGGCGCCTTCGGCAACCGAAGTGCTCCATGTGGCAGTAAGAATGTAGACAAAAAATATGAGAGCAAAAGCGGCCAGAAGAACCCAGATGGTTGAGAAATTGATTACCGTAAGAAAGACAAGGGAGAGCCCGAGAGAAACCCATAGTAAAATATGATACACACGGGTCAGACGGACCATTTCAAGCGAGACGAGAGAAAGAATGACGATAATACCGAAGAAAACTCCAAGCTCATTCCATTTTCCCACCGTATTGGAGAAGATACTTGTGAAAACACCGAAGGAAAGAAGGTCTGGACCGAAAATAAATCGCAAAAGATTGAAGAGGGCTACCGCAAAAAAGGAGGCAAAAAAGACAAGGTACGTGTAGAAAATCTTTTCTTTGGAACGGAAAATGACAACAGAAAGGATGAGAAGGAGGGCGAGCAGAGTTACAAACGAGAAAGTGCCCATTTCAAAACCGTATCCGACAAGAGAGGCAAACGGAGCACCACTGAATAGAGAGGAGAGAAATGTTGTAAATAAAACCCCAAGTAATGCGGCGATGACCGGATGATACGGGAACATGGTTGTGCCATTCTTAAGAACCGAAAGAAGAAAAAAGGCAAGAGAAACTATTACTCCCACCGAAACAAGGAAGCTTTTTGAGAACTGGAAGGAGAAAAGCGGTGTTGAAGCGAAAAAAAGAGGCAAAAGAAACACGAGAACCATCAATGCGGTTGTAGACACTCCCTCAAAAGAAAAAGGGGATTTCTTCTGGGGCGCAATATCGAAATATGTTTTTGGTAAGTCCATACAAATATAATAATCTACTGAATAATAGTACCTTAATAATATCCCAAAATGAGCATATTTTCAAAGCCCTTGCGGACATTCTACGTTCATAATTAAAGATATTTACTTCCCTCCTTTTTTGTAGTATAATTAGGGGAGTTTTCCGTACCGGATAGTTACGCCAGTTTTGTCTGCCGTAGGCAGTTACAAAAGTGAGCGTCCCGACCCGTTCGACGGGCTCAGGGTCGTCCTGAGTTTTATCGAATGGACGAGCCTGTCGAGGGACAGTCCTTCGACTCACCCTAGAGGGTTCACTCAGGACACTCAATTTTGCACCGCCTCCGGCGGGCAAAATTGGTGAGGAAAGTCCGAACACTTATCCGCCGTTGAGGCGGAAAGAGTAGCGGGTAACGCCCGTCCGAAGTAATTCGCGAGGTGCGAGCAGAGACGCTTCCAACGAAAGAAGGGAGCATCCGCCGTAAGACGGATGAGCTCCCAAGGTAACTTGGGAGGTGAAACGGCTAAATCCTTACTTGAGTGCAAGGTCGTACTGTTTCTCTAAAGAAACTTTGTGCCGCTAGAGGTTATCGGCAACGATAATCGGAGATAAATGGCTATCGCCATCCGAAAGGATGCGTACAGAATTCGGCTTATAGGTACGGAAAACAAATATAACAAAACTCCCGCCTCAACGGCGGGAGTTTTGTGTTTTATATATCTTCTACAATCCCGGATTGATTTTTACCGCCTTCCCCATTTGATACAGTTGCCTGATTTCGGTTGTTGTCAGGGCCCGATTATAAATACGGACTTCGTCAATAACTCCATTCAAGTAACTTCCGTCCGGCCGTCTGCCAATTTGGACTGTGGCACTTGAAAACGTGGGAATATTCGATTGCGTCAATGTATCGTTGTCCAAAACGTTATCAATATATATGCTCGCGTTGTTGTTGCTTAGCGTTGTCGTATCGGTAGTAAAAACAGCGACAACAAAGTGCCAATTTCCATCGTTTACCGCACCCACCGATTTTCGAGAAACAGCGTTTGGAGCCCCCGCTTTTGTAAGCGCTTCAAGAATACCCGGTGATATCATACGGAACACCCAACCGCTTTGGCTTCCCCCGCTTGTCGCCCCCTTGCTAATAATAACTCCGCTACTGCTTGTAGTTTTTACCCACGCCGAAACGGCAAATGTTGTATCTTGAAAAAATGTGTTTGCGGTCAAACCGGTAACGTTTACATAGTCATTAATTCCATCAAATGTAAGCGCTTGTCCGACACGCCCCCCGATTTTTGCGGTTGATGTCGCGCCGCCGACAAACCCAGCGTGGTTTGCGGACACAGAGGTGTCGGTAATGACGTTATCGGTAATATCGGGACCGTTAAACGACCAGTAACCCACAAGACCGCTTGTTACTTGATTGTTTTGATTGACGCCTCCAATTCGCACCGCGCCGGAGTTATAAAGCGCCTGTACTTCGGAAGCAGAGAGAGCTCGGTTATACACGCGAACCTCGTCAATCGAACCGTCGAAATCGAAATCCGTACTTCCATCGGCATGTTTACCTATGAATGTGTTTGAGCCAAGACCGCTGTAAGAAATGGAGGAGGCCTCTGTCCCCGACCCTTCTTCAACTCCATCAACATAAAATTTTTGGGAATTGCCTGAATCATTAAAGACATATGCAAAATGATGCCACCCAGTACCTGCATAATCGGTACTGGTTATTGTCTCCAGCCACAATGTTCCGTTATAAAAAAAACCGACGGTACCACTGGTATCATCAAGGCGGATAGCGATATGGTCACCGAGAGAAATAAGTTCGGCTCCGGCGGCATCGGCACTATCTAACTTGGCCCACCCGGTAATGGTGATATTTACAGGACTACCCAAAAGACCGGTTACTTGAACGAAGTCGTCACCGTCAAAATCAAGGGCCTTGCCCCGCTTTCCATTTATCCATGTCGCCCCGGTAATTGTGCCGCTCCGTTGATTACCAGAAAAATCCGTGGCAACCGTTCCGATTCCTTCATTAAATGACCAATAACCGATAAGGCCGAGTGCCGTCGGCGGTTTTACGATTGCGAGAGCAGGGTACGGAAAAAGCAACCCGCAAAAAATACTTACCGCAAGAAGGGCAAATACATTATTCCTTTGTAGAGTTAAAATTTCCATGTTTTAAGAACTTCCTGAAGAATATTCTGGGTAGAAAGCGGACTGCTGAACTGGTATAAATATCCTCCATGTATAAACCACACTTCACGTGTTTTTCCCGAACCGTTGTCGCTTAAAAAAGTGATGCCTGTTCCGCCATCCGACACGTTGATTTGTTGCGATTCTTCGATAACCAAATCGGGAATTTCGTTCAGAAGCCTTTCGGGGGTCAAGGTTGTATCTTCTTCGGTAAAGGGAGTCGCATATACTTGAAAACCATTCGTATGTTCGGGATTTTGGACTATAACGATGGTTCCGTCTTCCCCTTCGGCAAATCTGCCGACAGTCCAATCTTTTGGATATATGAAGCTAAAACCGAGAGAGTCTTTATGTGTCTTACCCTCTGACATATTTTCCGATTCGGCAACAGGAATGGAATCCGAGCCGGTATTGTCGTTGGTCAATGCCGCACTAAAATCAATTATTCCCAAAGGACTTTGGGTTTCGGTGGGGGAAAAGTTTGTTTGGAAAAAGAAAAAGAGAATACCCGCAAGAAAAACCGCTGTAATAGTTCCCCATATTTTTGCGTTTTTGATATCTCTTGATTGGTTCATATATATATATATATATTGAATATTTTTTACCGGATTACCGTCCCATATTATACAATTGCAATACCTCGGAAGCAGTGAGTGCTTTGTTATATATCCGAACTTCGTCGATGGCACCCTTATAATAATCAGAGTCAACATCAATTGGACGACCGATGCTTGTTTTAGCCGGAGCAGCTGTACGATTAAGGTTTGCCGATACATTTATAACCAATTGACCGTTGCGATAACCTTGCAGTGTGGTTCCATTCGATGTATATACCACATTGTCCCATATTCCTGGTCCACTTGCGGCAATCTGTGTATCGGCGGCTACACCAGTAGGATAGGCGTTCTTAAAAATATTCCAGTAGCCGTCCTGAAATCCTAGAATTATTGATCGACTATCAGTACCCAATGCTTGACCATAATCTATAAGATACTGATTCACCGTAGTACCCGCAGGTTTGGCCCATAATGAGATTGTAACACCTCCATTTGTGCCCCCGGAAAAGACCGAATTGATGACATAGTCATTTATCCCATCAAACTGCAATGCCTGACCGACCTTCCCGATAGTTTTTGCCGACGATGTCGCACCTCCAAAAAATCCCCCGTGGTTTCCGTTCCCCGACATATCAAGCACTTGGTTTGTGGTTATGTCCGCCCCGTTAAACGTCCAGAAACCTTTAAGATTGCCCTGCTGGAGTTGCGTCTGTGAGGAGTTGACCGCCACTCCCAACTGATATAAAGATTTGACTTCGCTTGCTGAAAGTGCGCGGTTGTATACTCGGACTTCGTCAATCTTGCCGTCAAAAAAAGTATTCGGGCCACCTCCCGAACCGAGGTTTCTTGCACCGATAGTAAACGGTTGCCCGGAAAAATTCATACCGCCATCACTTTTTGTCGTAGCGGCGGGGTGTGCAGTGTCTTCCCCGTCAACATAAATAATGTTCTGCCCGTCGGCGTCGTGCACGGCGACAATGTGATACCAGCGGCGGGTAGCCAAAGACGCAGAGGATGTAACCGTGTCATAATCGGCAGTGCCCACCGCGTCACCCACATACATTTGGGGAGTGGTAACGGTTGTGCCAAGACCGAGAGTAATTTGCATCAATGAACCGTTGGCATCATTGTCATATGCTCCTATGATATTTTCCTCGCCGGTCGGTGAGTCGTCCAGATACACCCAAGTAGAAATGGTCATATCGGTAAGGGACGGACCAAAACTTGTCTTAATATAATCATCCGCTCCGTCAAAGCTTAATGCTTGGCCGGTTTTCCCGACAGTTTTTGCCGTTGATGTTGCCCCATTGATGAATCCCCCGTGGTTACCGTTGACTGACACGTCGAGAACTTGATTCGCGGTAATGCCTCCCCCATCAAACGACCACATTGCAAGGAGACCGTTGGTTAGAAAATAATTTTTTGAAGCGTTGATTTTTGCAATGCGGGCTTCATAAATCGCTTTAATTTCTGCGGCGGAAAGAATACGGTTATAAACGCGGATTTCATCAATACGCCCGTCGAACTCATTTGTCCCACAGCTAATTCCAATATGCAGGTTATTCGCTGAATCGTTATCGGGAGAACTGGCAGGCGTGTTGGTTTCCGAAACCGCTACCGATGCCCCGTTGTAATAAAGAGAAGGGTTGTTGCTCGACGAACCGCTATTATAGGTCACAGCCACATGTTGGAATGTCGCGCCGAACGAGAGCACGTCACTGGTAGTTCTCCACCGACCAACACCACCTGTCCACTGGTAAGAAAAAGCAAAACGACTTGTCGTATCAAGGGCAAGCCTCCACCCATCAGCACCACATCCATATTTGTTAACAATGTTCCCCGCACTGCTATCCCCCAAATCATCGGGGGCAATCCATGCCATAACGGTTATTTGCCGAATGTTATCAAGGGAAGTTCCACTACCGGCGCTGACACAGGAACTACCGGAACAGCTGTTGTTTACCTGCTGAAAATCAAAAGCATTGTTTACTTTCCCGGTGGTCCAAGCACCCCATGTTCCCGTAAATACAGCATTGTTTCCGTTGCCGGAATAGTCATTCGCTCTTGTTCCTGTTCCCTCGTCGAATGACCAGTAGCCGACAAGGCCAAGGTTGTTTGGTGGTCTAATAATTCCCGCAGCGTATACAACGCACGTCTGAAGGCTAAGAAGTGCGAGAAGTATGAAAATTTTTGTAACAGATCTAATCATTTTTTAAACTCCACGGTCTTTATGATATCGCGAATCCAAGTATCAAGAGAGGCATACGTGGTAACTTCAAACAGGTACCCCCCATGGAGCCACCAAATTTCTCTTGTTTTTCCTAAAATTGGAGCTTCGCTTATAAACGTTGCCGCAAGAAAATCTTCTCTGATATTTTCTTCTTTTAAGTCAGTCACCGGCCCTGATGCGTCATAAAGAATGCGGTCACCGGTAATGGTGCTCTCTTCGTAGGGAGTGATGTATATCTGAAAACTTGTCTTTACGTCATCCGGTTTTTGAAAAACAATCGTGTGAGCACCGTTTTTTTCCTCAAATTCTTCAAATATGAGTCCCTGCGGGTAGCGAAAGGAAAAATCATATTGCTCATTTGTGTACAAAACATTTTCATTCGGCTTGCCTTCACCTATTACTTTTAAGCGTGAGATGTTGCTGCCCAGGCCGCCTTGGCCCACTAATATGTATGTTCCCCCAGCCCCAAGGGTTAAACCAAGTATGAATACTGTTAATATGTATCGTGTATTTTTCATGCCTTTCCCTCTTTACTTCGTAACTCTAATTAATGATAAGCCGTCCGGACAGTAAAATGAGCCTGCCGAAACGCAGAACACGCGGCTCCCCAACTGACGCCGATGTCGGTATTGTGTAGCTAACCGCCAATTTTGGTCGCTTAGTGGTCGTGGCATAATACTTGCTTCGGCCTCTTGTGTTGCCGCTTGAATCCTGTATCCATATGCCATTGTTTGGCTTGGTTCCATCAACCCAATCTTGAACTAAGTCAGCAAGAGCCGACCCCGTAATATCTTGCTGAAACTCTCCATATCCGGATTGTCCTGCGGTGACATTAAAACTGCCCAAGGAACTACTTAGGACGGTTGAGAGATCGCCGGTACTTCCCGACCATCGTGTATCGGTAGTATCATCAATAAATTTGTAGTTAGCCCCGGTATTGTAGGTATAACCGTCAGAGCCCATATCGACCCATGGGCCTCTGCTATCGGGGTCGGTCAAATATCCCCAGTAGTTCGTAGCGTTGTTATAACTTTCGTATAACCAGAGACTTATTCTGGCACTGCTTATTATTGCATTAGAGGGTATGGTTGAAATGTCCCAAGAAAAAAGGTTGTTGCGACCGTCGCGCAGATAAATTATGCTGGTTTCCTGATAATTATCTGACCAGGAAACCGTCCATAAGTTTTCACTACCTGAATAACCCGCAACCCCTTCTTGGAAAGACGCGTCTATAGCAGAGGGGTCCTTTGCCCATGACGCAACAATACTGGAAGCCCGGTTGTACTGCGTAGAAGCAGTTACTTGATATTGCTTGTTTGTCTGAGTACTTGTTTCAACTCCAGAAGCTCCTGCAAACGGTGCGCCACCGGTTATTGTGTTAAAGTCTTCCCGTTCGGTAAGCGGTGAGGTCCATGAACCCCAGGTTCCGGTGTTTCCGTTACAAGCTCCCATAACAACCAAACCGTCTGCGGGGGTATCTATTGAGGCTTCGGTCGTGGTAAGGTTAACGCCGTCAAAATCGGTTCCGTAGTCATTTTGTCCTGATTGGCTTACTCCGGTAAATGACTGGGCAATAATTCCACATTCTGCTCCTGAACAACCGCTGGTAATTGTGACATTTACCGTGCCCGAGGAGCTTCCTAAATCGTCATCATCGCAATAAAAAAGCGTCTGGTAGCTACCACCTCCACTTGAGTTAACCCCCTCAACGACTTGCGTACAGCTTTTGCTGTCAACCGTAACAGCCGGATTGATATCTGTTGCTATTTCGTCACATATACCCACAGTAACCAGACGGTCACCTGTTTGAGAACCGATATCGAGAGTGATAGTTGTTGCCGCTCCGAAATTTGAATCAACAAAATAGATTGCCGCCGAAGAAACGGTGGGTATTAGAAAGAAAGTTAATATAATAAATAGGTATGATACTTTCATAATTAATTGGTGCTTGTGGAAGTTGCGGTTACCGGTGGTTCGGGTTCCGGAAGAGCTTCAACAATTACCTCCCTCACGGCTTCAAGCGCCTGATTTCCTGCCACATCGGTAACATTGTACGTTACTTGATAACTGCCCGGTGTATTTGTGTCGACCAGATTTGCCGTAACAATAGAAGCACTAATGTCGCCGTCCACGTCATCGTTTGCGGTCGCTCCCTCATCTATATATGTATCCCCTTCCGTAACAGTAACCGAACCTGCTCCAATAAGACTAATTATCGGCGCTGTCGTGTCCGTAACTTCCGGTTCGGGTGTCGCTTCGTCTCCTACAATAACAGTCCGATCGGCTGTTGCAGTGTTTCCGGCATCATCGGTCGCGGTATATGTAATCGTGTGTGTGCCGGCAACCGATGTGTCGATTGAAACGCTCGTGGTAATTACACCATTAAGGTATATATATGTAGTTGTGTTTTCGTCCTGGTCATCGGTAATTACCGCTCCAAGGTCGGCATATGAGGAGCCCACGGCTATTTCTGCCGGATTATTACCTTGAATCACGATAGTGGGAGGAGTGACGTCGGAGATTCCTTGCCCACCGCTTTCCGATCCGGTGCCTCCGGATTGATTAGAACCGGATGACCCGTTCTGCGAGGCAGCTGTTCCGGCAAGTAGTCCGTCCAGTTGTTCCTTCGTGACACACGTCTCTCCATTATCGTCAGAAATACACAGCGTGTCGGTATGAACTTCTTGGGCAAACAATTTGCCGATGCCATTTGCTGCATTCGCAAGCCATTGAGTAACACGTGAGAACATGTTGGAGAAGAAGCTTTCTGTAAAAGATTGTGATTCCGAAGTTGTGGTGGCTGTTGTTGAGGCAAGGGTTTCAAGATTGAGATTCAATTCCTGTATCGCCTGAACAGTAAGACCGGTGATTCGCTCAAAGTGGAGGGTAAGCGGCACGCCGTTATAGTCGTAGTCAACAAGTCTCGGGTCGACAAGCTCGACTTCTTCGGCAATCAAACCGACAGCCGCCGAATTTTCTCTCGGAGATGTATATTCTTTTTTGTAGTCAAATGACACGACATGGAGTTTTGACAGAGTATCTAGCGCTTCTCCTGTTTCTAGAGTCACAACATTTTCCTTGAATCGTATTGAGGAAGGCGTACATGTACCTCCACCCGCATCGGTTATGTCGTCACCCGACGTGATACATACCGCATTTCCCGTTCCGGACGAGGTAAGGCCATCGAAAGAAACCGTTCCGGAAACAGAAAGTGTGCGCCACGGGCTAGAAGTTCCGATACCAAAGACAGCAGGACCTCTCGGGTCAAGAGAGAGTGCGGTTGATGTTGCGCTTAATGAATCTGTCGAGGTACCGATACGAAAGACACCGTCTATGTTTGAGAGCAGAACATGTTTTCTATCAGTTGTGGCGTTACTGTCAGTAAGGGCAAGGTACGGAGTCGATGAAGCAATTTGGAGACCCCAATTTGGTGTTGTCGTACCAATACCAACGTTACCACCACCACTAACAGTTAGTTGTGCGGTGTCATTTGTTCCGATTCTTAAATCCGCATTCGCCGACGATATCAAAAATGCCACATTAGGATCATCTGAGCCACTTCCGCCAAGTTCAATTCCAAATTCTGCAAAACTGTCGTTAACAACACGGACAGCGGTATATTCCGTGCTGTCTGTGCTTTGAATTTCAATATCAGCATCTCCGGTTCCTATGATTTGAAGTATTTCCTCCGGTGCCAGTGTGCCAATTCCTACAAAGCCACTCGAATAATCAACCGCAAAGGTGGAACCATCAACAATGAGCCCCCCCGCAAACGTCGACGTTGCCGTTGTCGACGTCGCATGAAAGTATGGAGCGGCGATTTGTCTCCAGACTTCAAGACCACCTGCGAAGGTTGAAGTGCCCGTACTCGTTATTTTTAGAGCCGATGAAGTGGCGGCTGAAACCTGTGAGAAGATGTTGGTGCCGTAGGTAAACTCAAGTTCGCTTCCTCCACCTCCGCCCGTTGCATCCGTGCCGCAATAGAAATCACCTGACGTGGTTGCTTTAACATCACAATCTGCAGAGGTCATGGTGGAAACTTGGAGACCTCCGGAATTAATACGAAGACCCGCAAGTGTTGAAGTTGCAGAAGCATTGAGACGTGTTGTTTCAACTCCAGCGCTAAATGTTGAAGATGCTGTTGGACTGTTTTGAATGCTAATGGTACCGTCGGTTGAAAAAATTCCACCATCTGAAAGGAAAATTGAGCCTGAGCCTGTCTGAAGGGTGCCTTTTACCCACAAGTTTGAAGAAAAAGTGGATGTAGCATTCGCCCCTGTACCCAGCACATCAATGAATCCCTTAAAGGTTGAGGTTGCGGTTGTCGAGGTCGCAGTAAAGTATTGAGCAACCGCTTCTCCGACAACACTTAATTTTGCATATGGGGAGGTGGTACCAATGCCGACGTTGCCGGCATTGGTAATGGCAAAGAGTGTGGAAGAGGCGGTATTGGTAACGTTAAATACAGGAGCTGTTGTGGTTGCGCTCCAGACGGTGAGAGTGGCTGATGGAGAAGTTGTTCCAATCCCAACACGCCCATTTTGGATTCCCCCGACGCCATCAGATTGGGCATAGACGGTAAGTAACGGGTTTCCATCGATTTGTGCCGTGTAGCTTTCAACGGTACCGGCGGACGCGGAGGAAGTGACCGGCATATCTATCCATGAAAGTATCCCGGCATCCGTGTCAAAAGAGAGAGCTCCAAGATTTAAGTTTGTAACACTTGTAACACCGCTTGAAAAATCGTATTGAAGAGCACCGCTACCGACATCAAATCCCCCCGCCAAAGTTGACGTCGCTGTGGTAGAGGTCGCGGTAAAATTTCGTGCAACCACTTCTCCAACAACAGAAAGTTTGGCGTATGGAGAGGTCGTGCCGATTCCTATGTTGCCCGCACTTGTAATTGTCATCCGTGTTTGAAGTGTTGTTGACCCTGAAGGTACCGTTTGAAAAGCCAAGTATGTCGGGAAAGAGGAGGCATCCCATGTTCCTTCGGCCGCAGCCAGAATTCTTGCTCCAGATTCAACTGTGTTCGAGGCATCGTATGCTCCGCCGAAACTGACAAATCCCAGCCTGTCATCCAAAACATTGGCCGCACCGTCATCGGAATAAAGATATGCACCCGCTCCACCTCCGGCTCCACTCGCTTCACTACTGATAACTTCCAATGCGTAACTGTCATTGGTGTATATGCCGAGGCCAGCCGCGGAGGTTCCGTCCCCTATGTCAACCCAGCCGGTGGCATAAATCGTAAGACGCGATGTAATATCATTTGCTATTGTCCCACTATAACTGGCAATGCTCCCGATATTAAAAGTTGAACCGGCAGCACCAACAGTCCAGGCGGGACGGGCTGCAGACATCACACCACCGGTATCGTAGTACACGGTAAGAGCGTCTTCATTTTCTATCTGTTGTATAGCTCGGGGACTGGTAGTGCCGATGCCTATAAACCCTGTATTTTTTATCGCAAGAGCGGCACCGGTGCTACCGTTGAAAGGAGTTGGGCTGATGTAAAAAAGGTCGCCACCAGCATCATCTCCTGTCCCCGTAACTCCCAATTCAAATTGGTCTTCGGCTCCTTGCTGGAAAACCATATATGAATATCCCGCAGTACTGCCGGCACGAACACGAAGCGAGGTGTCGGATCCTGATTCGGCGCTTACTCTAAAGACACTGGTGGAAGCAATTTTTGCATCAATAAGGTCGCCGTCATAACCGGTGAGAGCATCCAGTGCAATGAGGGGTGATGACGTATCATTGCCGGCAACAGAAAGTTTCGCCCAGGGAGACGTGGTTCCAATACCAACATTTCCCCCTCTATCAAACGTAGCTATAGCCGAGCTGTTGGAATAGTTGCTGATATTTAATCTTCCGCCACTGAAGGCATTGGCTGAGCCGTCATATTTAAGCGCGATACCATTGGCATCATCGGTTTCCAAAAGTTCAATTGAAGAACTTGAACCATCCGCTCTTCCGGTCAGTCGCAGAGTTGCCCCCGTACCCGTTACGATATGCAAATTGGCTGAAGGAGAAGTGGTTCCAATGCCGACTTTGTTTGTAGAATAATCAACCGCAAAGGTGGAACCATCAACAATGAGCCCCCCCGCAAACGTCGACGTTGCCGTTGTCGACGTCGCATGAAAGTACGGAGCGGCGATTTGCCTCCAGACTTCCAAACCTCCGGCAAAGGTTGAGGTGCCTGTTGATGTGATTTGCAAAGCGGAAGAGGTGGCGGCTGATACTTGAGAGAAGATGTTTGTGCCGTAGGTGAATTCAAGGTCTCCGCCACCTCCACCTGTCGCATCCGCCGCACAATCC
>JAUYHB010000008.1 GCA_030690305.1 bacterium
CGCACAATCCCAATCATTGTCCCCTGTCTTCTTGAGAATTTGTCCTGCGGAACAGGTAATGCCGTCGGGAAGGATTTCACCGTCGAACTGCAGAGCTGTTGCAACTTGAAGACCGGTGACGTCGAGTTGCGGGAGGGTTGAAGTTGAGGTGGTGGTTGCAGTGAAGTATGCGGACACTGTTTCTCCGACAACGGAGAGTTTGGCATATGGGGAGGTGGTGCCGATGCCGATTCTACCCGTACTATCAATTACCATTCTGACTCCTAAACCGGAATCATCGTCGCTGTTTAAATCAAGAAACTGCAGAGTTCCACTTCCTGTGTAGGAATCTTCCGCAGTTGATATGATTTGCCACAAACGTCCTCCTGTCCCAGTTGAATATAATTGTATTCCCGACCCCACAGAATTAGAACTCTCAAATGTCGAAGTAATCCAATTGTCAGAACCTGATACTTCTAAAGTAGTTGAGGGTAAGGTTGTTCCAATCCCCACTCGTCCACTTGAGTAATCGACAACAAAAGTAGAACCATCAACAGTGAGACCTCCGGCCAGTGTCGACGTCGCCGCCGTTCCCGTCGCATGAAAATACGGAGCAGCAATTTGTCTCCAGACTTCAAGGCCTCCGGAGAAAGTGGAAGTGCCTGTCGCATCGACAACGAGATTGTGCGTTGCGGTTGAGGTTGCTTTGAGTGCCGCTTGTCCAAAAATGTTTGTCGTCACTTCCCACGCTTTGCCGAAGAGTTGTGAAAGTGAGAGGTAGTCCTGACCGGCGACAGCAGAAATAACGGAACCGTTGCCGTCAGTTTTGAGAATTGAAGAAATGATGGAGGTGATGGCGAAGGAGGAAGTGGTGGCGTTAGTAGTTGTGGATTTTCCTCCCGTGAAATTTCCATTTTGGTTGATAGTGAAGACCGAACTTGAAGCAACTTTCAAGTCAAGGAGATTTCCATTAAAGCTCGAGGGCGCATCAAGACCAAGAAGCGTCGTTGAAGTATCACCTCCAGCAATAGAAAGTTTTGCATATGGAGAAGTAGTACCAATGCCAACATTTCCGGTACCTAGAAATAGAGCAAGTCCCCCTGTTCCGGCATTTGAAACTGTTAACACGTCTCCCGAAGCTGAAGCATTAGAAGAAGTAATGAACGCTAGTCTACCGGTACTTGCTCCACTGTAAGAAAGATTTAAGAGCTTACCAGTAAATGAAGCACCGCTTGAAGTAACGTTAATACCTGTACCGGATGTTAATGAGTTGCCTTGTAGTAACATAATGGTTCCACTTGTATTTCCACCCGTATAACTGTATGTACTTGTAATAGAAAGGCCTGAGGTTGAATCAGATAAAGTGGTGTATTTTATTGTGCCACCGACATGTAAAAGAGAAGTTGGATTTGCCACCCCAATCCCCACATTCCCACTTGAGTGATCAACCACCAAAGAAGAGTTGTTAACAGTGAGTCCTCCCTCAAACGTACTTGTCGCCGCCGTTCCCGTCGCATGAAAATACGGAGCAGCAATTTGTCTCCAGACTTCAAGGCCTCCGGAGAAAGTGGATGTACCGGTGCCATCAATAACCAGGTTGTGGATGGCAGTGGAGGTGGCTTTAAGAGAAGCCTGGGAGAAAATGTTAGTGGTGATTTCAAAGGCTTGGCCGAAGGAAGATTTTGCATTAAAGGTCAGCCAGTCTGCTGCGGAAAGACAACCGAAAGTTGTGCCGTTTGCAGTGTCACAGTCCACGTCATTGACAGCCCTTGTAAGGCCGTCTCCAAATGTCAAAGGTACCTGGTAATCCGAATCGGCGATTGCTTCCAGGACAGAACCATTTCCATCTACCTTTAAAAGTTCAGAGGAAAGCGAAGTGATGGCAAAGGCCGTTGTCGTTGCACGTGTGCCT
>JAUYHB010000009.1 GCA_030690305.1 bacterium
ATAGAACCTAAGAAAAGCAAGACAGCATAAGCAAAATAGGTGGAGGTCTTGATTATTTGTTCAAACTGGTTTTGGAAAAAATCTGGATGAAAAAAGTAAATAAAAAGTGTGCTCCCGAGAAAGGCAAACCATATGACGCTCAAAAAAAGTCTCATTTCTTAATTATACTGGATTTCCGAATTTGAGAAAAAACCGGAGGCGGAAGAGGTGAGATTTGAACTCACGGTACGGTTGCCCGCACGCCGGTTTTCGAAACCGGTGCCTTAAACCACTCAGCCACCCCTCCAAATGCACTTGGTAAAGATAGCATTTTTTGCCATTTTTTCAAAAAATGGTATTATCTTAGGGCATTTCTTAGACGGCCCCATCGTCTAACGGTTAGGACATCGGCTTTTCAAGCCGGTAATCGGGGTTCGATTCCCCGTGGGGTCACAAACTGTGCAAAGCAGGCAAACTGCTTTGCCTGCGAACAATTTTTGAATCCGTAGCCATATTTCGCCTGCTGGCGAAAAGGCGAGGCAGGGTCATGGATAAAATTGAGAAATTTTTCCGTCAGGAAAAATATTTGTGGCCATATAAATTGTGTGGCCGAGCCCTCTATCGCCTACAACGAGCTTTCGAGTGAGGACGGTGTAATTTATTCCTAGGGGTTAAAAAACAAAAAAACTCCCGTTAGCCTTAGGCTAACGGGAGTCTGTGTCTCATTTTATAAGCCGGACACACTGCGGCTTTTTTTAATGTTTTGGTTTTTTTGTGTTTTCTTGATTCTCCTTATCTGTTTTGAATCAAGGTGAGTTTCGGTTGAAACCGGGCGTATGAGTTTGACCCCGATGATTTGAAACTGTCCGCCTTGTTCGCAGGCGATAACAACGATTTCTCTTGTTTCCCAGCTCCTCCTCTGGGCACTCGGTTGAGGACCTTCCCTCAGCGGAACACGTTTGACGACGACGCCATCTACACGCTCCATGTAATTCCACTTTGGTAGGACGGAATTTCCGTCGTTCGTGTGGAATGTAAGCACCTGCTCCTTTCCGAATGCGAGCGCGGTTTTTACGACAGGGTCCACGATGACAATTCTGACCCACTCGTTGTACTGGAATTCATAGAACGTCTTACAGGCCCATGTCTCCAGTTCACTTGTGGGCTGCGTGGAGCACTTTTCGTTGATGAAATATCGAATCTTTTTTCCGTTTTCGATTTTTCTCTCTGTTTCCCAGCGCGCGGTTTTGTCGGCCCCTGTCCGCTGAAACTTGAGAAAAATAAATTTCTCTTTTTCAGCTTTCGCTTTCCTTTCCGTCTGTTTTGACGTTGTTCTTGATGTTTCCGACGGTGAAGCAGTGGGGGAGACAGGACTGTGTGTTTTTTCCGGAAATTTTTCTGTTTCCTGCGGTGCGGTTGCTGTTGTGCTCTGAGTCATACGCCCTCTCCTTTTCTGGCTGTTTCCAGCCGCTACATTGTTTATGAAAAAACCGGTCTACCCTTAATAATAGCATTATTTCTAGTGTTTGTCAAAGGTACCAAAACATAAAAAGTCATACAAGGTCATGCCTTGACACATTGGTTTCCCCATTTAGAATACGAAATCACAAACAAAAAAGAGCCCCGAAAGGGGGCCCTCAATCCTCTGGTCCTCAAAAAGCCAGTTTCCTCGGTTGAGAGCCCCTTTCGGGGCTTTTTCTCCACATACCCCACTTGACTTTTCTCAAAAAATATGTAGTATTTCGAGGAATGAATCAGCCGGGAAAAGTTATATTTCATGACGAAAGTCGCTCTCGTAAGAAGGTTTTTCGAGGGATGATTCTTTTTCTCACTTTGCTTGCCGCAAGCGCTTCCATATTTGCGTTTTTTGACCTTGTAAGTAATACCCATTACAGTTCTGAAAATTTCAACACTATACGTTACTACAATTACTATTTCAGCGAACGTAACGACAAAAAAATCTCCATTACGTTCGATGACGGTCCGGACCCGGTCTATACCGAAAAAATTCTTTCAGTACTTGATGCCTACAATGTTCCGGCCACGTTTTTCTTTGTCGGGCGGGAAGTTTTAACGCATCCGTGGCTTGTCAAAAAGGTTGCCTCGCGTGGGTATGAAATTGGCAATCACACATTCACTCATTCGGAAGATGTCCATTTATCCGAACAACGCGTAAAGTGGGAACTTGGGGCCACGTCATATGTGATGACAATACTTACGGGGAAAACACCGTTATTTTACCGTCCCCCATATCTCCTTGATATCGGTATTGACCCGACATCCAATCCGTATGTTCCGGAATCAAACGCGCTTCAGTGGATGCTTGAATATGGATATATTCCCGTCGGTTCTGACGTTGACAGCAAAGATTATGAAGCACGTTCCGTTGAAGATATTTTGACACATGTGCGAAATGACCTTGCACAAGGAGGACGTATTGCTTTGTTCCACGACGGAGGGGCTCATGACGTTTCAAAAACGATAGAAGCCCTTCCCGTGTTGATAGAAACGCTCAGGGCGGAAGGTTATACGTTTGTCCCTCTTTCCGATGTTCTCATTCCGCCGGCAACACCCCAACTGACATATGATCTCGCTTTCGGAAGTCTGGATGTAACAACCGAGGGGCAAGTTTCTCTATTACAGGAGTTTCTTGTATACGACGGCTACCTTGAGCGCCAGTATGTAACAGGGACGTTTGACGAAATAACCGCCTCGGCGCTTTTTGAATGGCAGTCGACGCACGCCGTTCTTGACGCGTCAAAGGTTACTAATATGTGGGAGGTTCGTACCGACGAAGCTACCCGCGCGCTTATCTCCTCGCTTTCTACAAATGCATACACCGAGCATAAACTTCTAAACCGTGAGCCGGCCCTTTATTCCTATCCTCGAGCTTTTGTTCAAGGCCTTTTTTATTTTATTGGAATTAGCCTTCCGTTATTAAAAAAAGGATTTTTCATTGTTACGTTTATTGTCGCTCTCCGCGTTTTGTTCATCTTCTTCATGCTTTTGGTCCGTCGCTTGTCTGACAGAAAAGCAAAACAGACCGCTCTGTCATGGTGCGGCAATGTAAGCGTGATAATTCCCGCGTACAACGAGGAAGAAAACATTCAGGCTACGGTTATGAGTATTCTTTCAAACTCCTACAAAGTTGATGACATTATTGTGGTTGACGATGGTTCAAAAGACAGAACTGCGGAACGTGTCAAAAAACTCAAAAAACAATATCCCGGACGAATTACTCTTATTAGTCAGAAAAATGCCGGCAAAGCCGCCGGTCTTAACAAAGGCATCGCGCGTGCCAAACACGATATCGTTATTACCCTAGACGGCGACGCCATTTTTTCAAAAACGGCAATAGAACATCTTATCGCTCCTTTCACGGACCCGAAAGTCGGAGCAACCGCGGGGACGGTGTTGACGGCAAATACAGGAAGCATCCTCGACCTTTTCCAGCGAATAGAATACATATCGGGACAATATTTGGAAAAATACGCCCTTAATTACTTCGGGGCAACGGGCGTGGTGCCCGGTCCTATCGGGGCGTGGAGAAAGTCGGTCATTAAAGAGGTGGGCGGATACTCTTTGGATACGGTTGTTGAAGACCAGGACATTACGCTTGCGGTGCAAGCTGCCGGATACAAAATTATTTATGCACAAAAGGCGATTGCCTACACGGAGACACCCTTCACGATGCGCGATTTTTTCAAGCAACGATTCCGATGGACATTCGGAACATTCCAATGTTTTTGGAAGTACAAAGGATATTTCGGAAATAAAGACGCCCCTCAACTCTCATATGTCATTCTTCCCAACGTTGCGTTGTTCGGGATTATTCTTCCCGTCTTCTTTCCTCTTATGGATATAATGTTTCTTGCGGCGCTTTTATTCGGAATCACTCCGGCATTCATAAAAGGGTATCTCTTGTTTACTTTTTTTGATGTGCTCTATGCTTCCTGCGCGCTTTTTCGCAAGATTGAATATACTCCGCTTGTCTTCCTTGTTCCTATCCAGCGTCTTTTTTATCGCGTGGTAATGTTTAACGTCATTATTAAAAGTTACGTCAAAATGATAGAGGGGACATATGCCTTTTGGAATAAAGTTCTCAAAAAAGGAGAAGCCCAAGCCTATTTTGAGAAAGTGGCTTTAGTACGTAGTGCCTGATACAGTCACGGTCTTCTTCCACTCTCCATCGGGGACCGCGAGGGCATCAACAAAACGCCACGATACCGGCTTGTTATTTTTTAGTTTCAGACAATCCCACACTGCGGGGGACAGGTCGATACCCGCCCTCTCTCCAAACGTGTTCTGTGGTTTTTGAGAACCGAATACGTAATCAAAATCGTCCGTTTCAAGTGGTCCGACATCTTCCCATTGGGCGTAGCACGTAATGTTATTGTACGTTACTTCAACCCATCGGTTTTTCACGAGTTCCTCGCCTTCTTTTATGTCGTTGTACCACGGAATATTACGCGTGTTTTCCTTTATGTTTCCGTCTTCGTCATATTCTCCGTAGGGAAGCGCGATATAAAACGGGTTCTCTTTCGGGGTAAACGCGCACGGAAAATATCCGCATCGGTTTTTGGGATTATCTACTCCTCCATAATGTGCTTGCCATTGTTCATCCCAGTAACTTTCTACGTTGGTAATAAAGGCGTTGTCCTCATTTTCCGTCTCTCCGACCCAAAAAAGTGTCGCAATAATATTTTTATGCAAGGGATATAGTGACGCGATAGGTGTGACAGAAGGGGATTCTTCTTTATCTGAACCAGGCAAAACGCCGGTTTCTTTCTCTGCCTGCTTCTCTTCAAATGGCTGTATGTCGGCATTTTCCTCCGCCACTTCTTCAAAAGTTGTCGGCGATAATGCCTGTCTGCTTTGAGGGGTTGAAAGGATAACAAAAAGAAGAAAAGCGCAAAAAAGGCCTATAACGCTGTATATAAGATTTTCTCTCATTCAGGTGTTATACCAGATTAAGGCCAAATAAGGAAGAACGCCCGAAAAACCTTGACAAATCTGCATTTTTATGTAGAATAATATTCTAACAAACCAACGGACATCAAATTTCATTAAAGAGGCAAGGGTTAAGTTTATGGAAACCAAAAAAACGCAAAATACACACACAGAAGACCATTTTTGGAAGTGGTTTCTTTTCTTTAGTGCTCTTTTGTCTGTGGGTTCAATATCCTTCCTCTATTTTTCTTTTTTCGGAAAGATAATCGCCGGGTCGCTTCCAAATTCCCATTCTTTTTTGGATTCGAATTCTCTTTCGTCCACAACGGCTCCTTTAGGGTTCCCGGTTGTGTATGACGAATCTCTCCATCTTGGGTGGGAAAACTGGTCAACGAATACCCGTGTTAACGATAAAACCCGTTACGCGAGTCCCTGGGGTAACAATTCCCTTCTGGTTAATTTTGATTTCCCGTACGCGGAATTTTACATTCACGCGGGACCCCTTCTTCCGATTGCGGCCTATACATCGGTTGAATTTGATATTTCCGCCGACCTGCAGAACGAAGGCGAGTTGGTTATGGAATTGCTTCAAAATGAAACAGGACTCGGAGAGCAATCTGTTGAATGGTACGCCCCGCAGCCGCTGACGGCGTCAAACGGATGGCAACACATTGTCATTCCGCTTGAAAACCTGAACGCAACGACGACCATTAGCGGTATTCGTGTTCAGCTCAATCAAATCGGACGAATATATATTGATAACCTTAAGTTTTCGGAAAAAGTTGCTCCTCACTCGCGCTGGATTGCTCCGGTGTATGTGGAAGACTTGTACCCGCAGGAAACATGGATTCAATATCCGCTCTCGCAAGTCTCCCGCTTTGATATCGCCTCGGATTGGTTGACGCGATACGGCGGACATACGATTGCCGAAAATAACCTATTAAAAGGCTTTGCGCTTGATAATTCGCAAATCTCTCTTTCCGTGTTTACCGGAGGGCTTACATGGTCCGATTACGCATTCAATGTCATATCCGACTGGGGAAACTACGAGGCCGTGTCTCTTGTTGTCCGTTATCAGGACGCCGATAATTATCTCCAATGTACTTTTTCGGAATATGCCTCGTATGTGGAAATTTCCGAAACGAAGAGAGGAAAACAAAAGCTTCTCGCGCACGCGTATCTTACGATAGCGCTTGATGAAGCGTGGAAAGATATAAATATCGGAGCGCGTGTATCGGGAAATCGCATAAGTTGTTTTAAAGACGCAAAAGAAGTGTTGCGGCATGAAAATGACGCGTTGCTCAAAGCGGGAACTGTCGGAATTGGATTATGGAACGCGAATCAAAGCAACGAAAAGATTCTCATCAAAAAAGTGGACGTCAGTCCCTTGATTCCTTAATTATCCGTTTTCTGTTTTTGTTTCTCTTTTTGCCCTTGACTTAGGGCATTTCATATTGAGAATACGGAATCACAAACAAAAAAGAGCCCCGAAAGGGGGCCCTCATCCTCTGGCCTTCAAACGCCAGTTTCCTCGGTTGAGAGCCCCTTTCGGGGCTTTTCTGTTGTCCCAATTTCGGCAAAAATTTGACAGTATTCCCAAGCTGTTTTCTATATCCGAAAAGGAATTCCAAAATCATTGACCTCCGAAGTTACATTGTTATTATTATAGGTCGTGACATCTTGAAGAGGAAACCAAGATAGTACGGATAATATAGGAGAGTGATGAAAAAAGTTTCTTCTTTATCTTTTTATGTGGGTGCGCAAGCCGCCGATGGTTATTAGTCATTAGGCGGTTTTTTGTTTTCAAAATAAAGAAATACGGTCCTCGGTTTGCATAAATTGAAAGCCGGCAAAAAAGAGTTCAAACATAAACTTTTTAAAAGTGTGGAGAGTTTATGTTTGGACTTTATTACATAAAGTTCAGGTCGATACATCTTTTAAATTTTTTAATTCTTTAATCTCTTTATTCTGTACTCAAATACCTGAGTACCGGTACTTGAGTACCGGAAAGAGGGGTTAAAGAATATAAAAGACAGTGAGAAATTATAAGCATTAAAAAAATTAGAATTAGTAAAAGTATGAAAAAAATATTATTAAGTTTGGGCATGATTTCGGTGGTTGCCGTCTTGGCAATCGGCGC
>JAUYHB010000010.1 GCA_030690305.1 bacterium
CTGATCAGGAAAACTACGGAGGCTCAGCATGGATGAATTTGTTCCCATTTTACAGGATTTGCATCGGAAAATTGATACGGGATTTGCTGGCGTTTACCAGAAAATAGACGCGGTGAATAGGGAAACGATAGAACACCGGCAGATGTGTGCTATGAAATTTGGCGAGGTAAGTCAAAAATTTGTTCAGATTGATAAAGACATGTCGGTGAAAAATGCCGTCAATGGAATAAAAGACCAGCAGGAAAAGGAATCCCGTGATTGGTGGAAGTGGATCATCCGGGGAACTACGGGGGTGATCGCGTTTGGGATGGCACTGTTCATCTGGAAGTTAATCACCGGCAGTGCTAAAATAATTATCGGCGGTTGATGATGAAACTGAACAAAAAACAAAAAGAAGTGTGCGCGAAAATTGAAATCATTGCCCAGCTTGCCGGGATAGATCCGACCTGGGCGCAGGCGGTGGCCATGACGGAAAGCAGCCTGGGGCTCCATCAGAAAAGCCCGACCGATGCGCGAGGGGTATTTCAGATGACACCCATCGCCATGAAGGACCTGCTTCTGGAGATGGAAAAATCAGATTCAGATGATGAATTTATTGATATTGTTTGTGGTGTGGCATTTTTGAGAGTATTATTGAACCGATGGGGTAGCATTGATGATGCGACCATGCATTACTGCGATCCCCTTGATAGACATTTTTATGTCAAACGAGTTGCGGATTACATTAAACAATTAAAGGAGATCGAAAAATGAATGACGCGAAAAGTTTTTTACTCAGCAAAACCCTTTGGGGGGTCGTAATTTCGGCAGCCGGGGCCATATTGCCCAAAATTGGCCTCATGCCCTTTACCGATGCCGGAGCGGATGAAATGGCGGGCCTGGTCGTGACCATCCTGGGCGCGATAATTGCCGCCTATGGCCGGATCGTGGCACAAAAATCTTTGAAATGATAGAACTCCTGTCCACCATCGGAATGATCATCGGAGCGCTATTTGCCGCCTATGAACGACACCGACGAAAAAAAATGGAGCAGACACTTCAAAACGAAGTTGATTTGCTCCATAATAATCCTGGTCTGTGGCTTCAGCATCATTTTCCTGGGATGCCAAAAAAACAGGATATTGGCCCCACCAAAACCGACGATTGAGAGCCGGGAGGTGGGCGGGATGATTTGCCTCGACCGGGAGAATTTCATTCGCCTGGGCGGGTATATCCTGGCTTTGGAGAATAGTGTTAAGCAGTGCCGCTGACCTGAGCGTTGGCGCTACTGTTGACATCCTCCCCACGGCTGAAGCCGGGGGATTCCAAAACCTCACGATTCTGGTTGCTGCCCTGAACGGCCTCAATGCGCCGATTCACCATCTCCGTAAATGCCCGAATATACAGCCGTTTATAATGTGGCCAGCGGGCAAATTCCCGCAACTGCATTTTACCCCCAGCCATCGGGCAGCCGACAAGCGGCTGACCGGCAGCGTTATGCCACCAACTCAACCAGTGCACGAATAGCGTTAATCATACCAATCTTGTCAGCATCGGGCACAGGGGCAACACGAATGAGCATTTCCATTTTCTCTAACTCATCCTTTTCAGATGCCCCGACGAGGCCAACCAACGCCGCTCTCAATTTTGCAATCGTGGCTTCGGCTTTTCTCAAGGGATGTTTCCCGCAAACCTTGATATGTTCTGTGAGCACATCCGATCCCCATGCCGGTGTATCTTGTGGATACTCCATACCGCAATAAACACACGTCAAAACTCTCCCCTCATCCATTTCCCTGGTCGAGGTCTGGTTGTTAACCAATTCTAAGAATTTACGGAAACATGGTAACTTTTCATACCACCAAAAATCTACACCCCAAAATCCGGATTCGTCTGCTAATTCTCTTATTTTATTGTCAGATATTTCCATACTCTCCTCCTTTGGTTAAGTGGCAAGGCAGGCCCGGTTAGCGGCAGTGGTTCTACCCACTCCGGCACCGGGCGCCATCGTTCCCTCGGTTGAGCCAGTATCGGCTTGTCCATCCAAGCCACGCCCATAGCCAACAATAACAGCCAGGATGCGACGATCAAGGTTATCAGCAAGCAGTCAATGAGAGCTTTCATGGCTTCACCTCCGTTATGTAGCGAATTAAAAGATCAATTATCTCCAGCTCGTCGTCATACCTCGGATTGTGGTGTTCCCGGCACCCCAGCGTATTTTTCTGACATGGTGAGGATCAACAGAGTATATGCCGCAGACCCCGCAGGGCAGAGACTTAATCCATGCCTTATATTTTGGTGAGCGGTATATCATGGCTTCCTTTGGGTATAGCCGACCATTTAAGGGTT
>JAUYHB010000011.1 GCA_030690305.1 bacterium
GCTCCGGCCGGAGAGCCGAAACTCCATTACCAATTTACGCATCCGCAAAGCATTATCCTTTTTTGTCATAACTCAAATAGTTTATGCCAAAGGTAAAAAGCCACATCACGTCATAAAAGACGCAGTTGCTCGGAGGGATACACTACACTAGTTATTGATCTTCATATTCTGTAGTGAATTCAATATCTTTTCCTTCCGCTCTTGCCTGGAGCACCATTTGTTGTATGTTTTCGGGAAGGTTGCCCAGGGGCAGTATTAGTCCGTCAACCATTACCATATTATTAAAAGGGCTGTTCTCCTGCATGGCGTTTGTAGAAAATTCAGGGCTATAATACCATAGGTCGAACATATCCTTTATGGCCCTGGCCTTATTCGAGACCGTAGTCCCCTTGGTCCCGAAGTATTCGTTGACCTGTTTGGAACTCATATAAGGTTGGAACGAGCTGTCGAACAAAAAATTTATCGAACCTATGGCATGGACCACGGCTGCCGCCCATATCTCCAATTTTCCCCTTGCGAAGGGGACATCCCTTTTTCTCCCCATCTTTTTGATGAGCTTTTCGCAAAGCCCGAAGTATTCATCGTTAAGTTTCTGCGCGCAGAAGGCCCCTGTTATTTCCAATAGTTGTTTTTCCTTTTCTTTTATCAGCTCTTTGGTCATATGCTGTTCTGTTTTTGATATCCGGGCAGGAGATCTTCGAGTTTTTGTATGCTATGATCAGGTATCCGCTCTAGTGTGCTGGCCAGCCATTCCCTTGGATTGATATTCTGCATCTTGCAGCTACCGAAGAATGAATATAGCATGGCGGCATTTTGGGCTGCATCGTGCGATCCGCAGAAAAGATAGTTTTTTCTGCCAATGGCCATGGGCCGGATGGCATTTTCGATCAGGTTGTTGTCCAGTTCTATACGTCCATCTTCAAAGATCGCTTCCAGTTTTGGGTATTGATTGATGTAATAGGTCATCGCCTTGCCTATGGGGCTTTGTGGCAGCACCTTGAACTGTTGTCCTTCGATCCACGTTTTTATCTGTGCCAATAACGGCCTGATCCTTATGTCGCGCTGTGTTTTCCTCGCTTTAAGATCATCTTGGGCCTCTTCCTTGATCTTGCGTTCTTCCAAATAGATCTCCCTAAAGATGGCCAATGCTTTTTCCGCATGTTTTTTGTCACTGTCCAGCGCATCATGGAACTTGCGCCTGGCATGTACCATGCATCCGGCAAGGGTGATCTTGGGATCGGTCCCTATTTTGTCGTACACGGTATAGCCATCGCATTGCAGATAGCCATGATAATCGGCAAGCAATTCTTTGGGTCCGTTCTGTCCACGGCCTTTGCGGTAATTAAAAAGTACGAGCTTTTGAACGGGATCGTGATAGACCCATTGATATCCCTGGTGCGTACTGCCCTTTTTGTCGGAATCCAATACCTTGATCGGACTCTCATCGGCCTGGATATAATCAGAGGCCAGTATTTTCTGTTTTAGTGTATTGTAAAGCGGTTCCAGCAACTGGCAACAACTGGCCATCCAGTCGCCCATAGTGCTCTGGGCAGGTTCCCACCCAAAATCCCGTTTGAACATCTGGATCTGGCGGAAGAACGGGAGATGATCGATATATTTGCCCACCAGGATGTGCGCCAGCAAACAGGCTTCGGCTATCGATTTGTCGATGGGGCGGGTCGGGAGCGGTGCGATCAGCACGCCCTGTCCGTCCGCCTTGGCGTACTTGGGCCGGATCGTCCTTCTTTTGATAAGGCTTGCGGGAGTGTATTCCAGGGTCTCTGTCACTTCTTCCCCGATCTTCTTAAGTCCCGCGGTATCCTCTTCGGGCTCGATGATTATTTCTCTGACCGGTAGATGTTCCGGTAGCGCATTGCGCCCATTGTGCTTTTTCTTGTCCCTGGTATAGGTAATGGTCTCCTGCAGGGCTTCTTCTACGGTTTCCGACGGATCCCCTGAAAAGAGCGATAACTGATCGACCATGGTTTGGGAAACGAAACTCTCGGACCTGAACCCGCCAATGAGCTTGTAGAGCTGTGCCAGTTGATGTTCCAGGGAAACTATTCTGGCCGCGGAGGCCTTCTCCTTTTTTTGAAGATCTCGGTTCTCGACAAGTAGCTCCTGATAGGTCATTGCAGGGCTAAGATAAAAATTGCCCTGCTAAAAAGCAACCCGATATCACGTTTTTTCGTAACGTTTTCTTCGGGTGATATTGGTAATGGCGATACCGTCGATCAGCAGGACCAATTGAGTATAGCTCAGACGCAGGCTCCCTACTTCCGCATCATATTCCGGTAACTCAAAAGTACCGGATTCCAGTCTTTTGTAGTACAGCATAAATCCTCCCGATTGCCAGTGCAACAGTTTTGCCTTGTTGCGGACCTTATTGATAAAAATATATACCGTTCCGTTATCGGGGCTTTGGTCCAGATCGTTGATCACAAGCCCCCGCAGACTATCGAAACTCTTGCGCATATCGGTGGGGCGGCCATAGAGATGGAACCGGTGGGAAGTGCCGAGTGCGAACATCTATACGGGGATTTCGATCTCGACCCCGTTCTTGCAACGGATCAAAATAGTCCGGCCGTCCCCGATCGGGACGACTTCGATCGGAACAAAATTCGATGGGGCCTTATCGGCCGGGACATCTGTAGGTCTCGATAATTTTGAGATCCAATAATGGAATTTGCCCTCCTTGATCCCATGGGCGGAAGCAAACTCTTTTTGGCTCCGGCCGGAGAGCCGAAACTCCATTACCAATTTACGCATCCGCAAAGCATTATCCTTTTTTGTCATAACTCAAATAGTTTATGCCAAAGGTAAAAAGCCACATCACGTCATAAAAGACGCAGTTGCTCGGAGGGATAC
>JAUYHB010000012.1 GCA_030690305.1 bacterium
CATGTCGCCGGGCGGCAGGTGTTCCTGACCACCGACAGCAAGGTGTATCGCAACACCGGGACGGGCTGGACGGCGGCGGTTCCGGCGGTGGATATCACCGGGCAGATGACCGACGCGCAGATCGCCGACTTGGCCGCGACCAAGATCAGCGGGCAACTGACCGCGGCGCAGATCGCCAGCATCGCGTCAACGCAGATCACCGGGCAGATGACCGACGCGCAGATCGCCGATCTGGCCGCGACCAAAATCAGCGGTCAGCTTACCGACGCGCAGATCGCCGACATCGCCGCGGCCAAGATCACCGGGCAGGTGGTAGCGGCGCAGATCGCCGATGCGACGCTGACCACGGCGCAGTTTGCCGCAAGCATCAGGCCGGTCGAGATTCTGGGGGCGTTGCCTGGCCCGCCCCATGTCGCCGGGCGGATGGTGTTTTTGACCACCGACGGCAAGGTGTATCGCAACACCGGGACAGGCTGGACGGCGGCGGTTCCGGCGGTGGATGTCACCGGGCAGATGACCGACGCGCAGATCGCCGACCTGGCCGCGACCAAGATCAGCGGGCAGTTGACCGCGGCGCAGATTGCCGACATTGCGTCGACGCAGATCACCGGCCAGATGACCAACGCGCAAATCGCTGATCTGGCCGCGACCAAGATCAGCGGTCAGCTTACCGACGCGCAGATCGCGGACATCGCTGCCGCCAAGATCACCGGGCAGGTGGTGGCGGCACAGATCGCTGACGCGACGCTGACCACGGCGGAGTTCGCGGCCAGCATCAAGCCGGTCGAAGTGCTGGCGGCGCTGCCCGGCGCGCCCCATGTCGCCGGGCGGATGGTGTTCCTGACCACCGACAGCAAGGTGTATCGCAACACCGGGACAGGCTGGACGGCAGCGGTTCCGGCGGTGGATGTCACCGGGCAGATGACCGACGCGCAGATCGCCGATCTGGCCGCGACCAAGATCAGCGGGCAGTTGACCGCGGCGCAGATCGCCAGCATCGCGTCGACGCAGATCACCGGGCAGATGACCGACGCGCAAATCGCTGATCTGGCAGCAACGAAAATCAGCGGGCAACTGACCGACGCGCAGATTGCCGACATTGCGGCGGCCAAGATCACCGGGCAGGTGGTTGCGGCGCAGATCGCCGATGCGACGCTGACCACGGCAGAATTTGCCGCCAGCATCAAGCCGGTCGAAGTGCTGGCCGCGCTGCCGGGCGCGCCCCATGTCGCCGGGCGGCAGGTGTTCCTGACCACCGACAGCAAGGTGTATCGCAACACCGGGACGGGCTGGACGGCGGCGGTTCCGGCGGTGGATATCACCGGGCAGATGACCGACGCGCAGATCGCCGACTTGGCCGCGACC
>JAUYHB010000013.1 GCA_030690305.1 bacterium
TGAGGAACCGGCGCAACTTCCGTCAGGCATCTGGAAACATCCCGATGACAATTGGATGCCTCGGGCAAAAGTTGATGATGCGGTGCCCGTTTGATTGATGGCCAAAACATTTAACCCTCCTGCGAAGGTTGAGGTGGCTGTGGTGGTGGCGGTGAAGTATGCACCGACGATTTCTCCGACGACGCTTAACTTGGCGTATGGGGAGGTGGTGCCGATGCCGAGGTTGCCGGCGGAAGTAAGTGTTGTAGTTGCCACACCATTACCAAATAATAAATTCCCATTACCCCAACCAAAAATTGCATTGGTCTGGTTATGATACATTTCCAAATAGTCTGTCGCATCTGTTTCGTCTGATGAGTAAATCCTTAATACGGGGTTGGCTGATGTTGTAAGAGGAGACCTGTTCGCATTGTCAGTATCCGCAGAATCAATAATATTAATATACCCGGACTGGTTGGCAGACCCTACACCTATCCCAATTTGAAGACTATCATTCCCTATCGTTGTCCAACGAAATTTTGAATCGTTTACAGTAGTTCCAATATTAATAAAAGAGCCGTCCTCAAAATAATAACCAGTACTAAAAGTTTGACGTATTTCGTCTCTAAATTCAGCAGCAGCGCCTGTTGTAGAGTCAAAAATATATCGGTTTGCCGTAGTCTCAAAATTAATTGTCACATTTTCATTATTCACCCCCCCTGTTCCCCCAAGTGTGAGTAGCCCTGAGGCAGCAGAAATATCAACTCCTGTTGAGCCGCCAACCGTAAGTCCTCCCGCAAACGTTGAGGTGGCTGTGGTCGTTGCATGAAAGTACGGAGCAGCGATCTGTCTCCAGACTTCAAGGCCTCCTGAAAATGTTGAGGTGCCAACACCGGAAACCAGAATGTTTTGGGTTGTCGTTGAAGTAAGCGCCGATTGATTGAAGACGTTCGTGGTGAGATTCCAGTCTTTGAAGTTTTCCCCAATGAAGCCCAATGATGAAGTGGAGGTCAGGGTGTATCCGCTTGAGGAGTTTCCGACAAGCAGTTGTCCGTATGAGGGAGCGGAGGTTAAGCCTGTGCCTCCGTAGAGAACTCCGATTGACGTGGTGGCGGAAACGATTCCTGCGTTTGCTTGGAGGGGCCCATTGAGAGAACCGAGGGAGAAAGCTGTTGTTGAGAGAGTTGTGCCGTCAAAGGTAAGCGCACCGCTGTCGGTAAAGAGGCCGCCTGTGGTGATGAATGGAATTCTTCCTGAAGTGAGGCCTGAAACTGAAAGAGCCGTCGTTGAAGCGTATGGAAATGTGGAGGCGGTAGTTGACGTCGCCTGGAAGTACGGAGCAGCGATTTGTCTCCAGACTTCAAGACCTCCGGAGAAAGTGGAAGTACCGGTGCCATCAATAACCAGGTTGTGGGTGGCGGTGGAAGTTGCTTTGAGAGAAGCTTGGGAAAAAATGTTAGTGGTGATTTCGAATGCTTGGCCGAAGGAAGAACCGCCTCCGCTTCCACTACCGCAGGCAACTCCTGTTGACGTGATTAAGCCACTTGCCGCTTCCAGACAACCGTCGGAAAGTGAGGAGATGGTTAAATCGCCATTGACTAAAACATCGCCGCTTGAAAATGTATTGCTGGAGAGAACACCGAAACTTCCCGAACCGCTTGTAATGTTGGCATCACTCCAGCTTCCACCCGTAATTGAGGGCGACGTGATATCGACTCCCGAAGGAAGATTGTTAATTACATTGAGTAGCTGAACGGGCTGGGGGACAGAAGGAGAAAAGTAACTTGCACCGCCTCCATTGTTCGTAAGAGAGTAAATTTTTTGAAGAAGGGAGTTCGTTGTTTCGCTCAGACGCGTTTCAAATTCACTTTTAGTGACTAGATTTGAGGTACTTACAGAGTCCCCCTTATTAACGGCCGAAACCACAGAGGGTTTCTGTGGTTGAACAACGGTCGTCTCTTTGACGATTATTGTCGTTCCCGGCGGTGCACCTGTTTTAGGACGGGTGAGGTCGACAACGTATGTTGGAATTTCAATACCCCCGTACAAAAATTCATACACAAAACTATTTACGCTTCTGTATAAATCTCGCGATGCAATATCCACCACCTGCTTCGTGCCACTAAAAATATTAGCACCTTGATACCATGATGAAATTGGGCGACTGGCCAAACTTGGGAGTTGTTCCGCGGCCTTTTTTTGTTTTTCTGAAGTAAATGAGAAAGTCAGTTTTTTATTCTCCGCCTCAAAAGTGTCATCCACTTTTTCTGTTCCGAAAAAAGAAAAGAAGTCGACAGCGATTTTTTTCTTCCCCTCATCAATACTTTGATTTAATGCATGAAGAGAATTTTTAAAGGATCGCGGAATATGATTAATTGTTTGAAATAAGGATGGGTATGTTTTTACAGTTAACACATCCTGTTCGGACACAAGCAACTCTTTGGTTTCTCCCACAACAGCGGCAGCCAGGTGTATTGCTTTGCGTGCAGTGTTTTCAAAAGCGCGTGCAACTTTTTCTGCGGATACCGGATTGGTATACAAGTAACCTCCGAACACCACAAGAAGAATCACGAACGAACTGACAAGCGTGTCTACTGAAAATGAGAGGGGTTGGAAAAAATTTCTGGCAATTTTCGTAGTTGGCTTGGAAATACGAGATGAAGAGGTGGTAGCTTTGGAAAATGCTTTTGAAGGTAAAATCGGACCTGTTATTTTCTCCTTTTTCCCATTCGGGGTATTGGCACTCTTATGCTTGAGAATTGATTTTTCACTGACAAACCAACCCCTACCAACAAAGGTGCAATCTATTTTCCCGAGACGACAAAGTTGTCCGATGTAATCTCGTTCATAACCAGTAATCTCGGCTGCTCGTCTAGCCGAGATATATTTTTCACCCCTTATAAGGAGATCATCAGCCATTACTTATATTATATGATTTTGGGGCTGATTTTTATATGATTTTTTCAAAAAAACTGTGGATAAATAAGGCTATCTCGGGTGAGTCTCGTTTACCCGAGATAGCCTTATTTTAACCGAGATTTGAGGAGTTTTATTTTCTCGGGTTGCCGAGTTTTTCTTTGATAAGCTCTGCAAGAGCCTTGGGATTGGCACTTCCCTTGCTTTCTTTCATTCCTTGGCCTACAAGGAATTGGAGTGAAGCTTCTTTGCCGGAAAGATATTTGCTTACAACTTCCGGATTTTTTTCAATAATTTTGGTTACTATGGACCCTAATTCTTCTAGGTCATTTTTCTGTGCGAGCCCTTTTTCCGAAACAATTTCTTTCGGACTTTTCCCGGTCTCATAAAGTATTTTCAAGGTATCTTTTGCTCCGCGGGAGGAAAGTGTGCCTTCCTTGATCATCTTTATTATTTCAATAAAAAAATCTGTTTTTATATTCGTTTGGCTACCTTGAATGGCAGAGTCTCGAAGTAGTCCCGCCATGTCGGATACTATATAATTTCCCGCCAAGCGAATAAGTTCGGGGTCATTTTTCACATGTTCTGTGACAGCCTCAAACATTTCTCGGAGAAAATCATTTTGTAAGAAAATTTCTGCATCACTTGCGCGAAGACTGAATTTTTTTATATATCGCTCTCTTCTCTCCCAAGGTAACTCTGGAAGTTCTTTTGAAAGTACTTGTGTATTGAATTCGGGAATTTCCGAAATAAATAACTTCGGCAAATCGGGGTCGGGAAAATATCGGTAGTCATGTGAGTCTTCTTTTGTACGCTGTGAGAAAGTTATGCCCTTTGTTTCATCAAAACCTCGGGTTTCTTGTGCAACTTTCTCTCCCCTATCAAGCAACTTTGATTGCCGTTCAATTTCAAATTCAATGGCGTGTTCAACAGCCTTAAATGAGTTAAGATTTTTTACTTCCACTTTTGTTCCAAGCGTGCTGTCCGCACTCACGGAGATGTTCGCCTCAACGCGCATTTCTCCTTTTTCCATATTTGCATCTCCCGCTCCCAAGTATTGTAAAAGTAATTGGAGCTCCTTTGCAAAGGCGACTGCCTGTGTGCCATTCTCAATTACAGGTTCGGTAACAAGTTCCATCAAAGGAACGCCTGCACGATTGAAGTTGACGAGACTGTGTTCTTCCTCATGTGAAGAACTTGCAGTATCTTCTTCAAGGTGGATACGACTGAGCGCAATTCCGCTGATCATTCCACCGGTAATAAGAGGATGCTTGTATTGACTGATTTGATATCCCTTGGGAATATCGGGATAAAAATAATTTTTTCTATCAAACTCAGAAAAATCGGCAATGGTTCCCTTGGCGGCTATCCCCACCCTAAGCACATGTTTAACCGCTTCTTTGTTAATAACAGGAAGCGTTCCGGGGTGACCCATACAAATGGGGCACACGTTGACGTTTGGACGCTTTTCTTCGCTGTCATTTTTTGAATTGCAGAACATCTTTGTTCTTGTTTTGAGTTCCGCGTGTATTTCAAGACCAATAGTCGCTTTGTACGTTCTCATTATGTTGTTTTTTCAATATCCCGAAGAAGTTTAACAATTCCATCTTTAAGGATTTTTACGGAGATTTCATCGTTAATTGAAACTGAAAAAACAACAGGAAACGTCTTTCTGGCTTTTTTTATGATTTTTTCGTGCTGTTCTGGAGAGACGAGGTCAGATTTTGTGAGAATGATAGCTTCTTGTTTTCTTGCAAGATCGTGCCCATATTCTTCAAGCTCTTTTCGAATAGTTCGGTACGGAATTTTTAGGTCTTCATGTTCGAGAGAAATGCAGTGAAAAATCATTTTTGTCCTCTTTATGTGCCGCAAGAAAGTGAATCCGAGTCCCTTTCCTTCGGAGGCCCCTTCAATGAGACCGGGAATATCCGCAAGAATGAAACCGTAGAGGTCTCCGAGATTCGGTTCTAAAGTCGTAAAGTTATAATTCCCCACTTTAGCGTGAGCACGAGTCAAGGCATTTAAAAGACTTGTCTTACCGGCATTGGGGAGACCGATAAGCCCGGCATCGGCAATAAGCTCAAGTTCAATAAGAAATTTTGCCTCTTCACCGTCTTTCCCCGGAGTGGATTCCATCGGTCGGACATTGGTTGATGATTTGAAACGTTCATTTCCAAGTCCCCCTCTTCCTCCCTCAAGCAGAAGAACAGACTCTCCTTCTTTGAGAAGATTTCGAACTGTTCCCGTATCAAGATTGGTAATAACCGAGCCCGTTGGAACATCGACAATGAGGTCTTCGCCGTCTCTGCCGTGCTTGCTTTGTTTTTCTCCAGCTTTACCATCTTCAGCTTTTAACACTTTTATATGCCTGTAGCGTTCAAGAATGCTCAAATCGCGCAAAGCATGAGCGTAGACATTGCCTCCCTTGCCGCCATTTCCTCCATTCGGACCTCCAAATTCCTTTCCTTTTTCATGAAGCCAACGGACAACGCCGTCGCCTCCGCGGCCCGCCTTAATGTCAATCTGAATTTCGTCTATAAGTGCCATGTCTTTAAGTATACACGCTCGCCTTAGTTGGCAAGCGCCAAACGAGCGAGTGCGATTGCTCCTTCTTTTGATTTTGCAACTGCAATAAAACGATTATTATGGCAAAAAACTGCATCGGAAACACCGGAAATGAGGGCAAGTTCCTTATCCCTTTTTCCTGCCCATTTTTTTGGAAAAAGCTTTTTGGAAACAAAACTATGCGCTGTTTCGGGCACAGCCTCGACTCTCCACGTCAGATTCCCCATTTCAGGACGCACTACAAAAAGAGTCTTGCGTTTAGCTAGTGCGTCTTTATAGGGATAATGCTTATTCATCACAAGAAAACGCTTGTCTTTTGTCTTTTTATAGATACCCTCAACAATACGCAATCCGTGCTGTTTATTTTTGACACGGATAACTTCACGCTTAAGAAGTTCTTTCGCAATGCCGACAAGATAGAGGAATGCTTTGTCAGTCGAGTACTTTGTTTCTTTCCATGTTGGGCAAAATGCTTGTATAAAATCATCTACGAGATAGGGCCTGATTTCCCCATTCGCTTTGAAAAAAAACGCTCCATTGTCTATTGCATCCACCGATTCAACTATTCTTTTTTCAATGATTTCGGCGGTTTTTACCGAAGCACAGATGCGTGCTCCGAATTTTTTCCACACAAGTCCGAAAGAGGCATAGGGAATTTTATTTTTTCTTATGCCACCCCCCCCTCTTTGGTGGTGGTCAAAGCGATTCTTTTTTTGATTGTACACAGTTCCGACATCAACAACGTAATCCGCAGAAGCAAAAAGATGCGGATCGCGTGTACGAATAATCCGTACTTTCTTTTTTATATGCAAACATAGTGTTGCAACCGCAAATACGTCATCGGCATGGAAATTACCGCTATGCGTTACGATAGTAATAGACTTAGTCATCGTCTCTTTTTATTATTTTTTGGATAAGGAAACTTACCGCCGATATAAGCAAGGTCGCAAGTACCGCATCAAAAAAAGAACCGACGGAAAAACCCGAAACAAAAGTTGAAATAAGCCAGAAAAGAAAACCGTTAATCACGAATGTAAAGAGACCGAGTGTGAGTATATTCAGAGGAAGCGTCAAAATAACAATGATTGGTTTTATGAGCACATTAAAAAGACCCCAGATAAAAGAAACCATGAGGGCGGTGCGAAAACCGTCGATAACAATGCTTGGAAGCAGTTGCGCCGATAAAAGAAGTGTGAGGGCCGTAAAAAGCCAGGTAAGAATAATATTTATCATGCTGTATGATTGTAGACTCTTCCCGTCATAATGCAAGGAGAGATTACGCGGGTTTTACATGAAGATTTTTTTGAGAAACCGGTCGCCCAAAATTGCGATAGAAAAATTTTCTTATCTCTTCAACAATCAGCACTGTTGAGGCAACAAAGACAATGAGCATCCAGTCATGCAAAGATAGCGCGGTTGTGTGTAATATTCCTTGTGCAATAGGATTATAAATAACAAATGTTTGCAATGCGATTACTATAACCGTTGAAAAAACAAGATAGAGATTTGAAAAAGGATTCAGAGAAAAAATGGAAGCCTCTTCGGATCGGCAGTTCCATACATTCAACCATTGGAAAACCGCAAGCGTCGTCAAAGCAATCGTCCAGCCCTTGACTATATCCACTTCATAAAAACGGCTAAAAAGGTACAGGGAACCTGCGGTCATGGTTAGCCCTAAAAGGATTACCCTCTGTATCATGAGCGGGTCGACGAGGTGCCGGCGGCGTTTTCCAAGACGCTCCAATGTCAATTTTTCTTTCGGTTCCATCGCCATAGCAACAACAAGGAAACCATCCGTAACAAGGTTGAGCCATAGGATTTGGGTAGGAAGAAGAGGAAGAGGAAGTGCCAAGAAAAGCGCAAATACTATTGTAAACAGTTCCCCCACTCCTGTTGAAAAAAGATAGAGCAGGACTTTTTTTATAGTGTGATAAATGTTTCTTCCTTCTTCCATGGCAAGGACGATACTTTTAAAATTATCGTCAAGCAGGACGATGTCTGCCGCTTCTTTGGTGACTTCCGTCCCCATTTTACCCATGGCGACACCCAAATCCGCCGCCATCAGGGAAAGAGCATCGTTAACGCCGTCGCCAGTCATCGCGACAATCTCTTTGTTTTTCCGATAACTTTCTATGATGGCAAGTTTGTGTTGCGGAGTAACGCGCGCAAAAACAGTGGTTTTTTTGAGTTTCGCGAGCAAATCTTTTTCACTCATTTCCGTAAGTTCTTTTCCCGTTACAATTTCATCGCCCTCCCTCCAAATACCGGCGTCTCTGGCAATTGCCTTCGCTGTCATTCGATGGTCACCGGTAATCATTACCACCTTCACCCCTCCGGCGCGTGCTTGTTCTATGGATTCCCGGACACCCTGCCTCAGTGCGTCTCTCATTCCGTATAGACATACGAGTGTCAGTTTTGATATTGAGCCGATTGTAATCTCTTTCGGAGCCCGTTCGTTAACTGCAGCGGCAATGACACGCAAGCCGTCCGAAGACATTTTTTCGATAGCGGATTCAAACGTCTCCCTTTCTTTCTGGGTAAATTTTTTTGTTGCGCCATTTATCCAGACGTTATCACACAATTCAAAGATTTTTTCCGGTGCACCAATCACGGTGAGGATGGCGGATTCGCGCATGTCATGCAATGAGGCGTGAAAATTTGTTTCGGCACTCATGGGGATATCGACGATAAGCGGAGTTTCTTTTTCAAGTTCGTTTTTGTGAAAACCGATTTTCTTGCCAAAGACGGCAATGGCGGCTTCGGTCGGGTCTCCCGAAATTTTCCACTGCTTTGCTTCCTCGGAAAGATACACGCGCGCCATTGAACCAAGGGAGGCGATTTTTCCGACAAGCAACAACTCTTGATGGTTAAGTGGGTCGATTACTTCTTTTTCAAGTAATATGTCTCCCTCCGGCTCATAACCGTTCCCCGTCACATCAAACCGTTTATCCGAGACAAATACGCGTTCAACCGTCATTTCATTTTTCGTCACTGTGCCGGTTTTATCCACCGCGATAACAGTGGCATATCCAAGCGCATCAACCGCCTGCAATTTTTTCACAAGGGCATTCTGTTTTCCCATACGGTATACTCCTGTCGCCAAGATAAGCGTAATAACAATTGGCAACCCTTCCGGAATAACAGAGACAGCTATAGCAACCGATGTAAAAAACATTTCTTCGAGAGGAATGCCACCAAGTATACCGAGTACGAAGATAAAAACACTTGCAGAGAGTATTGTCAGACTAAGTATTTGCGAAAGATTTTTTATATCCTCCTTGAGAGGCACATCCGCGTCTATGGAAGACATTTCTTTAGCTATACTTCCGATAACCGTATTGAGACCAGTGCCCACAACAATGGCCTGGGCAGTTCCTGAAGCGATAAACGTACCCTTAAAAAGCATATTTTTTTGGTCGGCTGTAGGTAATTTTTCATTTCTGAGAATAAGCGTATTTTTTTCAACCGGTTCAGATTCTCCGGTGAGCGCCGCTTCGTTGAGTTTGAGATTGTATGTTTCGAGTAGTCGAGCGTCGGCGGAAATTTTATCACCTTCTCCGAGTAAAATAATGTCCCCGGGAACAATGTGGGCATCCTCAACAACCAATTCCTTTCCTCCCCGAAGAACCCGCGCATTTGTTTTTGTAAATTGTTTAAGCGCACGCAGTGTATTTTGTGCTCTTCCTTCCTGAACCGCTCCAATAATGGCATTCACGAAAAGCACAATAAGGATAATGACGGTGTCCACAAACTCTCCGAGAAAAAAGACAATAAGACTTGCAATTAGGAGAATATAAATGAGAGGGCTTTGAAACTGCCTCAAAAAAATTGCCGCAACACTTTCTCCCTTGGATTCGGGAAGTTTATTTTCTCCTATGGTTTTTAGGCGCGTCAGCGCTTCGTCGGAAGATAAACCTTCTTCAGAGGATTCAAACGCCTTAAGAACGTCACGTGCGTCTTTGGTGTGCCATATTATTTTTGAAAGGTCTATTTCCATCTTGCTTACACCGATTTTTTAAGCATGGAAGAATGTATTTCAAGAAGTGCAAAAAAGAGACTGAGCACCACCGGTCCGGCAATAAAACCTACCGGACCCATCACCTCAAGCCCTCCGACAATTGAAATAAGGATGAGAAACGGGTGAATTTTCATTCCCCGTTCAATAAAAATTGGCCCGAGAATATTGTCCACAAGCCCGACTATAAACACCGCCCACAGGAACAAGCCAACGGACGCAAGTAGGTTCCCGGAAAAGAAAAGGAAAAGTATCGCTGGAATAAATACCAGGCTAATACCGAAAAGAGGCAGAAAAGAAACAATCATCGTGATAAAAGCCCACAATACGGCGCTGGGAAGGGAAAAAAGGGCAAAGCCGATACCCGTGAGAATTCCTTGCACCACCGCGATGAGAAGGTAACCGTTAATAACCGAGCGTACGGCAAGTCTTAGTTTGCCTATAATCGCCTTGTCATGCGTGTCCGGGAGCGGACTGACGGAAATAAGATAATCGGTAAAACGCCGGCCATCTTTGAAAAAATAAAAAATGGCAATAATAAGAAAAAGAAACCCCACAATACCGCGCAACACACCGGAGAAAAACGATCCGAAATTATCAAGCACCCATAATAATCCTTGTTCGGCGTAACGCCGTATGTCTACATGTTCCGTGATGTCAAAAGCCACTCGCGGATTAACTTTCTCGATAAGTGATTCGAATTGTCGCAGTACGTTATTAAAAATTTCCGGGATGCCATTTTGCCCGAGACGGACATATAAGTCGGTTGCTTCCTGGAAAAGAAGGGTCCCAAAAAAAATACACGGGGCAAGGATAAGAACCAATACAAGCATTACTGAAACGAAAGCTGCCACCCCTTCATGGTTTCCGCATAGTAAATTAATACGCCGATGAATCGGCTCAAATATAATTGAGAAGACAAGACCGAGGAAAAGTATCGCTATATAGGGTTTAAAAATAAAAAACGTCAGGATTATTACTCCCCCTATAAGAAAAAAGAAAAAATATGACTGAAGACGGTGGACGTTATTTTCAGCCGACATATTCACTTTATAATAACACACGCCTCTAAACTCTGTTCGTTGTACTTCGCTTACGGATGTACATCAACAAAATAAGGTACGCAAATGTAGTGAAAGACATTACGGGAATAGTGATATAACCAAATTCTTTGAAAAATATTTTTGAACATTCCGCGCCTTCTGCGGTACACGGCAGAATGGAAAGGCCGCCCCATTGAATATAAGATTGGTAGAAAGCGAGGACAATTCCCACAAGAGAAAGAGCGAGACTATAGTAAATGGCGGTATTGTCTTTTTTCCATAAAGCAACAGCGAAAATAAAGAACTGGGGGAAAAGAAAAATCCGCTGGTACCAGCATAGCTCACAGGGAGCGAATCCTATGACAGATGAGAAAAACATCGAGCCTAAGATGCCTGCTCCCACCGTAAAAAGCCCGTATTGGAAGGCATAGTGGCCTATATGGGAAAATATTTTTTGATGCCATTTCCCCGATCCTAAAAAAAGAAACAACAACAAAAACGGGAAAAACACATCACCGACAAGCGTAAGTGAAGAAAAAATTTGAACACTTAAAAGAGAAGACTCGAACATGTGTGTATTACTGGGTTGGTATTGGCAACTCGCAACCCGTTTTCTCCGACAGATAATCAAGAGGAATTGTTCCCGTTACACGTTCCCCATCCGCAAAGTCCCAAGTCGGGTAGGCAGTAATACCTTTATCTTTACATGCTTGCAGCTGACTGTTTCCATCCGGTGTCGAGCACTCGATATAGGGAAGTTTCTTCATTGAACGACCAAACATCGCTTTTTGATTAGCACAGTTTGGGCACCAAAATGCACCGTAAAATATGGCTTCTTTATCTTTAAGGCAAGCAGTAAAAGCGTCGAGTTCTCCGGGCTTGTCCGGTGTGGTTATTAGGAAAAAAAGTCCCGCGCCAATAACGGCAACTGCAAGGAAAGGTATAGCGTATTTTTTCATATTGTTTTGATTATAACTTCTTTGTTGTTTAGCACAAGTTACCGGATATTTTATTTCCTTTTTGTAAATCGATATAGAATGAAAAGAGAAATGGCGCCTACAATAAACCACAGAATAATTTTTTCAAGTCGGTCAATGTGCGCCGCGTATGTAAAATATAACTCTCCTACTTGAGCACCAATGAGAGCAAGGATAAAGGCTCTGATAAAAGATCCGATAAACGTTACCAAGAGGTATTTCCATACATTCATTCTCATAATTCCGCACAGCGCTGAAATGGCAACCGAAGGAACGAGAGGAATTGCGCGAAGGAACAAAACGGTTAGTTCGTCTTTATATGTGGAAGTAAATTTGTTTCGTGCAGTATCAATGTCCTGCCAACTGACACCCAGCCATTTCCCCCACCTGTCTATCACCGGTTTCCCGCTTGCATACGCAAGACCATATACAAACAAAGAACCGATGGAAACCCCAAGAGCAGATGGCAACACCACGATAAAAAAAACGTCGGAGAAAAAGGCCGGAGACCACCCTACGTGGGCAGGCAACAAAAATCCGGCGGTAAGCACAACAGCCGCGGAAGGAATGGGAGCAATAACTTCTTCTATAATCGTTGCAAAAAACACACCCCAGGCCCCGAGAGGCAAAAGGACAGTTTGTATGAAATTAACGAAACTTGAAATCATGAGGAGTGGTTATTTAATTTTATTTTTCAGGTCTTCTTCTTTTTTATGGCAAAGCTAATTCCTTTTTTGCCTTGGGAAACCGCAAATGGGATTCCTTCCCAATCCCTAACTTTGCGAATTCGTTTGTTTATCTTCCAAACCGTAGAAAGTAATTCCAAATTGACGCCGCGTTCTTTTCCCGCGCCAAGAAACGCAATCATGTCTTTAGGGAAACATTTTCCACCAAAACCACGTTCGGGTGTAACAGTGAGATGAGAATCATAGATACGGTGGTCGGCGACCACCATCGTTTTTACCTCCTCATATGGAATACCCAGTTTTTGGCACATATCAAACATTTCATTCCCAAAAATGACTTTTGTAGCAAGATACATATTAGCCATGTACTTTACCATTTCAGCGGTCGTAGGGTCGGTCGTGAAAATTTTTGTTTTAGGAAACCTGTTCTTGAACAGCAAAGTCACCCGCTGTAACACTCGATTGTCATAAGCGCCGATAATGATGCGATCCGGGTGTATCGCGTCTTTCAGGTATTGCGCTTCAGCTAAAAATTCGGGACTAAAAGCAAATTTTGTTTTGGGATATTTTTTTTCAAGGAATACCGTTGTGCCCGGTGCCACGGTTGATTTTATGACGATAATTTTATCGGTTCCGTTTGTATACAGTGTTATTTTTGAAATTACATCTTCAATGATAGAAAGGTCGATGCCGGATTCATCCAGTTTCATCGGTGTCGGAAGACAAATAAAAATAAAATCGCTTTTTTTAACGACAGTATCAAGAGGCGACGATTCCTTATATTCGTCATAAAACGATACAAGGTAATCCTTTTTTATTTTAGGACGAGAGAAACTGTACGCAAGCGCTTGTCCGACGATTCCGTAACCGATAACGGCAATAGGTACCGGTTTGTTATGCTTTTTCCCCCGATTATTTACCATGGCATTTTTTGAATTTTTTGCCGCTTCCGCACGGGCACAGGTCATTGCGTCCCACATCTTTAAATTTGGAAGCGGTTTGATTTGCCAAAGTGGGCCCTAAAATAAGATTGGCTTGTTTTTCAATGTCCTGCATTTCTTGAGGAATATTTTTTATTTCTTCTCCCTTTAGATTCGGGAGAAGATGGAGCACCTGTTCTTTGATGGAAGACTCCATGTGCTTGAAAAGTTGCAGCCCTTCTCTTTTGTATTCGACAAGAGGATCACGTTGTCCGTACGCGCGTAAGTTTACGCTGTTGCGCAAATAGTCCATCATTTCAAGATGGTCAACCCAAAACGTATCAACCGCCTGAAGGATGAGAATTCGGAGGGTGCGGGCAAGGGCTTCGTTGCCAAGTTCCGTTTTCTTGACTTCAAGTGTTTTCTTTTCTTCTTCAGTCGCGATATCCGCCAGACTTTCAAGATAGGCCGTAAGTGCTTCGTTGCCGCCGGTTAAAATTTCCCGGCGACGTTTGTAGATAATGTTGCGTTGGTAGTTTAAAACATCGTCAAATTCCAAAACGTGTTTTCGCGCATCAAAGTGAAAACCCTCTATTTTCTTTTGGGCGGACTCCAAAGAGCGTGTAATCAAGCCGTTTTGAATCGGCTCGTCTTCTGGAATACCGAACTTACCCATCATATTTTTAATGGTGTCCGTGGCAAAAATTCGCATAAGGCTGTCTTCAAGCGACACGAAAAATTGCGTTTCCCCTGGATCTCCTTGGCGGCCGGAGCGGCCGCGCAACTGATTGTCGATGCGGCGCGCTTCGTGTCGTTCGGTCCCGATAACGTACAGTCCCTCGGACCCTTTCACCTTCTCATATTCTTCTTTCGAAAAAGGATTCCCCCCGAGTTTGATGTCAACCCCGCGGCCGGCCATGTTTGTTGCAATGGTCACTGCTGCTTTTTTACCCGCCTGCGCAATGATTTCACCTTCCCGTTCATTGTTTTTTGCGTTCAAAACTTCGTATTGGATTCCTTCGCGTTTCAGATACTCGGAAAGTAATTCGTTTTTTTCTATGGATACCGTACCAATCAGGACCGGCTGGCCTTTTTGCGTCAATTCTTTGACCTTGCGTACTACAGCTTTGAACTTTCCCTGTTCCGTTTGGAAAATCAGGTCATCGTGGTCTTTTCGCGCGACTGGCCTGTTCGTAGGAATTGGAAGAACAGGCAGACCGTATACTTTATAAAATTCTTCCGCAGACGTGAGCGCGGTACCCGTCATTCCAGAAAGTTTTTTATACATTCGGAAGTAATTTTGGAACGTGATGGAGGCAAATGTGCGCGATTCTTTTTGAATGGCAACTCCTTCTTTCGCTTCAATCGCCTGATGAAGGCCCTCGGACCACCTTCTTCCCGGCTGAAGTCTCCCCGTAAATTCGTCCACTATGATGACCTCCCCGTCGCGGACGACATATTCTTTGTCATTGGTAAAAAGGGCTTTTGCTTTAACCGAAAGTTCAAGATGGTGCACGTATTTCATTCCCCGTTCCGTATAAATATTCTCAACACCAAGAATTCTTTCCGCATTTGAAATTCCCTCGTCGGTAAGAGTAATGGCTTTCAATTTCTCGTCAACCGTATAATCCGGTCCTTCTTTGAGCGATTGTGCAAGCCGGGAAAATGTTTGGTATAGGTTTTCTGACTGAGATGTGGGCGCTGAAATAATGAGAGGCGTACGGGCTTCATCAATAAGAATCGAGTCGATTTCATCGACAATGGCATAGTGGTACTCGCGCTGTCTTAGGCGTGCCGTATCGACTTCCAGATTATCGCGCAAATAGTCGAAGCCGAATTCATTGTTCGTGCCGTAAGTGACATCCGCCGCGTACGCTTCTTTTCTGCTGCATTCGCGGAGAAAATCGTAAACAACTTTAAATGAACCCACTTCATCGCGGGTCTCGTCTTTTTCCTTATGTGCTGGGTCGTACAGGTATGATTTTTCATGATTGATGACTCCCACCGAAAGACCGAGGGCGGCATATATTTGACCCATCCACACTGCGTCGCGTCTCGACAAATAATCGTTGACCGTTACCACATGCGCACCTTTTCCCTCAAGGGCATTGAGATAGGTCGGAAGTGTCGCGACAAGTGTTTTTCCTTCTCCCGTTTTCATTTCGGCAATACTTCCTTTATGAAGGACGATGCCCCCGAGGAGCTGAACGTCGTAATGGCGTTCGCCGAGCGTTCGTTTCGCCGCTTCCCGCGTTACTGCAAACGCCTCGGGAAGGAGGGAGTCAAGTGTTTCCCCTTCCGTGATACGGCTCTTAAATTCATCAGTTTTTGCTTTAAGTTGGTCGTTTGTAAGGGGAGAGATTGAACTTTCAAGCTCGTTAATTTTTGAAACAAAAGGGCGCAAAGCATCAAGCTCGCGCGCTTCTCTCGAACCGAACAACCCCTGTAAGGAAAACATGATAAAAGAAACTTTAACACAAAATAGGCTTCGTACCAAACAACCAAACGCAAAACCCATCTGTCTTAGGCAGATGGGTTTTGACAAGCGTTACGGAGAAGAGAAAACTAACGTCGTCTCTTTTTTGCTGCTTTTCTCTTTACAGTCTTTCGCTTCTTAGCAGCCTTTTTCTTTTTTTTGGCCATTTGTATTGCGCGACCCGTCGCTAATTACGACTGATCGTGATTACTGCTAAACGCTTAATAGTGCGTGATCTCGAAATTTTATTTCAGTTGAAGAAACAAATTTCTTACGACCTTATATTAATTATCGTATATGCGAATGGACAACACAATGTTTTTTCTTGTACAAAGTGTTGATAACTGCAATTACTTAAAATCACCGATAAAACATACTTCCGGTTCAAGGATAACACCTGTTTTTTTTCTGACAGAGTCAATGACAAAATCACTCATTTCCTTTATTGCCAAAGATTTTGCTCCACCAAGGTTGACTATTGCAAGAGGTTGTCTTTCATAAAGACCCACAGAGTCTTTCTTGAATCCTTTTAGTCCGCACACATTGTCCAGTATCCATGCTGTTGGAATTTTTTTCTCGCCGGAAACAAGGGAAAACATGGGCATTGCCGGAAAACTCTTTTGCAATATGTCGGCCTCTTTTCTTGAAAGAATAATATTTTTAAAGAAAGAACCTGCTGTTCCGTATTGATCAAGCGGAGGAAGTTTTTTTGAACGAATATCAAGAATGATGCGGCGGATGTCCGAAACGTCTGGATTTTCTATAGTGTGTTCCGCAAGATATGTCCGTATGTCTCGATAGGAGGTTAAGAGCGGAGCCGTTTTTGTTAAGAGAAAAGTGACTGACAGTACGACGAGGCCGCTGCCTTTCTTTTTTTTAAATATGCTACTGCGATATGAAAGCTCACATTCTTCCGGTGAGAGGGAAAAAATCTTGGCCGATTCAATGTCAAAAACTTCAACACTAAACAGTGTGTCTTTTATTTCGGTTCCATACGCTCCAATGTTTTGGACGGGTGCCGCACCGACAGTCCCCGGAATGCCCGATAAATTTTCAATGCCGTGAAGACCTCTAGAAACACTTTCTGAAACCAGAGAATCAAAATGAACTCCCGCGGCGGCGGTTACCAGCGTGGTATCGGCATCCTTCGTTTTGAAATGAATCCCGGAAGTTGTTATTTTTATAACAAGACCGGGGAAACCGCTGTCGGAAATCAAAATATTTGAACCCTCCCCCAAAATTAAAAAAGGAATTGATTCTTTTTTTGAAAAAGAGAGAGCCGTACGGATGTCATCAAGGGAGAGTGCCTCGGCAAAATAACGCGCCGTTCCCCCGCTTTTGAATGTATTAAACGATGCGAGAGAAATATCTTCTTTGATAAAAAGCATGGACTGGGGACGTCACGTCCGTTCATGACGGGCGGGGCTAGCTCCAAAAATGTCTATTGTGAGTGCGACCGCCCGTCGTGAACGGGCACGACAGAGTATATAGAGAATAGTAACAAAAGCCTCCTTACAAACGCAAACCCCCTCCGAAGAGGGGGCTTACGCAGACATTCTTATTTGGTAGCTAGCGCTTACACGCGCTCACAGACCATACAGTAGCATACTTTGCAAAAAAACACAAGCTAGGGATTTCTACCTGCCCTAATTTCATTTATGTAGTACTCACCCTGATTTTTGAATTCCGGATTCAGTTGTATCACCTCTTCAATATCTGCAATAGCCAGAGATCGGTTTCCAATCTGCAAATAAATACCGGCCCGTGAAAGACGATTACCCGTATCCTGAGGGTCAAGTTCGATTCTTTTTCCCAATATTTCAAGGGCACGGACGTACTCTCCTTTTGCGGCGTATGCTTGTAAAATTCGGTTGTCAAAATACAGCACTTCTTGCGGAAGAGAGACAAGGAGCTCTTGTTCAAGTTTTTTATCACCGGCATAAATGGCACCCATTGCGTAAATGATTTTTGCTGTCAGGAAAGAGGGCTCGAGTTCGTAAGCGGTTTTAAAAACTTCAAGAGATTTGTCATACTCCTTTTTCCCAAGGTAGGAAGTGCCAAGTTCAAAATATGCGGTTTGTTTTTTAGGCGAAGATTGCGTTGCCTGCGTTGCATACTGTTTCCCTTTATCATAACTGCCGAATGCATTAAACGAGACCGCGGCAAAAAGTTGATAACGAGTATCGTTTGGAGTAAGGGCAAGGTGTTTTTCGAGTTCTTGGGCGGACAAATTTGCAAATTGGACCTTAATATCGTTTGGAATTGACGGGTTCCGTACAAGAGTTGTCGCAGTTAACGAAAGCTGCTCACGGATTTCCGGACTGCCAAATGAGTTATACGCGAGGGCCTTTTTGAAATATTCAAGGTTGAGACCAAAGTTGCTGTCTTTTTGAGGTGAGATCGCTTGTATCAGCGCCTTATTTGTTTGAATCGGAATAATGTTTGCGGTGTACAGTATGAATAACAAAAGAATTGCAGTAACAGCGGAAGTTGTTTGTATACCCCGTTCTTTTACATCAAAAGAAAAGAGGTCCCAATCCTTGGCCGCAAGGGAGTGGATAAAAGCAAGAACGGAGAAAAACATGAGATAACTTGTCAAATTATCAAAAACGAAAAGATTGTGGAAAAAATAGGCGGCAAACAAACCGGTGAGAATGCTTTTGTCACTTGAGGACAGGGTTTGTACCCTCCAAAGATACTTTATACCCAACCAAAAAAGAGAAAGGTAAAGGACCGATCCGAAAATTCCTCCGGCAACCAACCAATCAAGGGCGGCGTTGTGGGTACGGTCAAACCAAGTCTCTTGGTTATACATTCGCGGGTCATAATGTTTGTTGAATACGTAGTTAAAGCTTTCTTGTCCCCACCCAAAAATCGGACGCTCAAGGAAACCTTTTATCGCCATCGGCCAGACATAATAACGAGCTTGATTGGGTGTATTGCTTAAAGAAATTTCCGCAAACCGAACAAGGGTAGGATTATTTTTAACAAAAGCCGAATCTTTTATCGTTATAAAACCGAGAACAAGGAAGATAAGCCCTCCGATAATTCCTAGGGAAATATTTCGGAGAATTTTGTTTTCTTTTTCCTTAAACACAACCAAGCAAGCGGAAAGAAAAATTCCTCCGATAAGACCAAGAATAGCGCCTCTCGTTTGAGTCTCGTAGAGAACAAAAAGAAGCAAGGGGATTAAAAGCCCATACGCCAAACGAAGTGAGTTACCGCGGGTTCTTATGAGAAGAAAGAGTGCAATAAAAATATGAAAGACAAGATAAATTGCCAAATACGTCGCATTGCCAAACGTTGCGTCCACGCGCACACCTCCCTGGTTGATGGGAAATTTCCCCATAAGTTGCAATACCCCGTATATCGCAATCCCCAAACTCGCGACCAAAGACGTATTAAAAAATCTTATCCATAGCTTTTGGGTAGACAACACACTACTCATGACCGCAAAAAATACAACCAGGTGAAGAATAGTTATGAGACCTTCCATTCGCTCATAGTTACTCCAGAAACTTTTTGATGGATTTTCTGAAAAAATTGCCGATATTGAAAGAGAAACAAGAAAAGCGAGAAGCGCACCGAAAATCCACGAAAATTTCGGACGATATTGTTTATTAAGCAGAAAAAGGACAATCCATAGCGCGGCGATTATTTCTACAATAATCCTAAACGTAAAACCCTTACCAGTGATAAACGGAAAGAACATTGAACGGTCAACCAAAAACGGAATAAAGAGAATGCCAAACAGACCGATAAAAATAAGGGCTTTTAGTACTTTTTCGATTTGTGTATTCGTAGGCATATATGTAAAAGATACGTACAGAATAGTACAAAAGCAACTGAAAAACAAACACTCGAGACGGTATACTTGTTTCAACATAGAAAAAACGATAGTGTAACAGTAATATACGAACCAGCAATGGTAGGAAAAACAAAAATGACCCCTAAAAGTAAAACTTCTTCCCCTAAAAAAGCTCTTATTACGGGTATTACCGGACAAGATGGCTCGTATCTCGCCGAACTGCTACTGGAAAAGGGATATGAGGTCCATGGTCTCATACGGCGCGCGAGCGCATTTAACACAAGCCGCATTGATCATTTATACAGGGACCCTCATATTAATGGTATAAAAATGTACTTACACTACGGGGACCTTTCTGATGGAAGCAATTTGAATAGAGTTCTTGAAAAGATACATCCTGATGAAATCTATCATCTTGGAGCTCAAAGTCATGTGAGGGTCAGTTTTGATATACCCGAGTATACAGGGGATGTAACCGGTCTTGGAACACTTCGCATTCTTGATGCGATACGGGATACCGGTATACAGACACGGTTTTACCAAGCGTCATCCAGTGAGATGTTTGGCAACGCTTCAGAAATACCGATTAAAGAAACGACACCCTTTTATCCCCGCTCACCCTACGGCTGCGCCAAAGTATACGCATACTGGATAACGAGAAATTATCGGGAAAGCTACAATCTGTTCGCCACAAACGGCATTTTATTCAATCACGAATCCCCACGTCGCGGGGAAACTTTTGTGACAAGGAAAATTACGCGTGGGCTCGCGCGCATTAAGCTTGGGATAGACAATAAACTTTTCTTGGGCAATCTTGACGCGAAGCGGGATTGGGGATACGCGAAAGATTATGTATACGGTATGTGGCTTATGCTGCAACACAAAACTCCTGATGATTTCATTTTAGCTACCAATGAAACTCATAGTGTTCGAGAATTCGTTGAGGAAGTAGGAAAATATCTCAATATGAGTATTGTATGGAAAGGAAAGGGTCTCAATGAGAAAGGTATTGATGAAGACACCGGAAAAGTGATTATAGAAATAGACCAAAAATATTTCAGACCCGCAGAAGTTGATATTTTACTGGGAGACTACTCAAAAGCAAGAAAAAAACTTGGATGGAAACCAAAAACAAAATTCAAAGAACTTGCCAAATTGATGACCGAGGCGGACTTTGAAGAAGAACGTAAAGAAGTAGGCTTGGAACATGAATAAGAATTCAAAAATTTATGTTGCGGGACATCGAGGACTTGTCGGGGGAGCGATTACCCGCGCCCTTCAAAAGAAAGGGTACAATAATCTTCTTCTACGCACTCGTGAGGAATTAAATTTACTCGACCAAAAGACAGTGCAGGAGTTCTTTGAGAAAGAGTGCCCGGAATATGTATTCCTTGCCGCGGCAAAGGTTGGAGGAATTATGGCAAATAAGACCTTGCCCGCGGAGTTCATCTATGAAAATCTTACGATTCAAAATAATGTTATCGAAGCATCACACTCTACATCTGTAAAAAAAATGCTTTTTCTTGGAAGCTCCTGTATCTATCCAAAACTCGCTCCTCAACCAATTAAAGAAGAATATATCCTCACAGGGCCTCTTGAGGAAACTAATGAGATGTACGCTGTCGCAAAAATTGCGGGTCTTATGATGTGCCAAGCTTATCACAGCCAGTATGGAAACAATTTTATTTCTGTTATGCCGACAAATCTTTATGGCCCGAACGATAATTTTAATCTTAAAAGTGCCCATGTCCTTCCGGCATTAATACGAAAATTTCATGAGGCACGTATCACCGGAAAAAAAGAAGTGGAGGTATGGGGTACTGGCACAGTTCGACGCGAGTTTCTTCATGTTGACGATGTGGCGGACGCTTGTCTTTTTCTGATGGAACACTACGACAAGCCGGAAATAATAAACATTGGCACAGGAGAAGATGTGTCCATACAGGAACTTGCCAAACTTATACAAGAAATCATCGGCTTTTCTGGTCAAATTGTGTGGGACCGCAGTAAACCCGACGGCACCCCAAGAAAACTACTTGATGTGTCTAAAATCAATTCACTGGGCTGGAAACATAAGATACCGCTTAAACAAGGACTTGCCATGACGTATGAGTGGTATAAAAACCAAAATTCCAAATGAAGCGGGTGATACTTATTGACACCTATTGACACTTCCCTGTTTTTAGGTAGAATTTATTTAATTATGGATGAGGAAATAAAATCTCACGCTGTGTACACAACTGAAGAAACCCGTAAACTTCTCAAAATAAGCAACAGCACAATCAAGCGCCTTTTAAAGAAGGGACTTATTAAAGCGAACAAAGTAGGGGGTCAGTATCGGATTCTGGGAAAAGAAATCCTTCGCGTCATTTCTCCCAATTTAGAAAAGAAAGCAACAACATCATATATGGGTTTTAAGAGAAAAGTCGTGAATAAAATAAATAAGTGGTAAATATGAAGTTTCTTCACCCGTTCACACTTCCTATAGGAACGATACGGTCGGTATTTGCTATTTTCCCCAAGGCTTTTAAGGGGTATGGTTCCAGAATTTTTATGCTGGCAACGTTGGGGTTTCTTGTGGGAATTTTTGAAGGTATCGGAATCACTGCGCTTGCTCCCCTCTTTTATTTTTTCAACGGAGAAACGGAACCACCGACAGATCTTGTATCCGAAACAATTGCGCGTCTTTTTTCCTTCCTGCATCTGCCATTTAGCCTGCCGGCAATTTTAATATTTATAGTTTCCTTATTCATCCTAAAATTCATAACTAGCGTATTTTATACATACTTTCTGACTCGCATTCAAACTGGCTATGAATTGAAAACCGTGCACAATCTTCTCAAAAACACCTTGGAAGCAAACTGGCCGTATCTTGTAAATCAAAAGTTAGGCAAACTTGAAACACTCGTCAAAATAGACACTCATTACTGTGGAGAAATGCTTCAGGCTACATCGCGAATCTTGATGATGTTTGCAACCCTTTTTGCATATCTTTTACTCTCCTTAAACATTTCTCAAGCCGTTACCGCTGGAGCATTTGTGTTTGGAGCTGTAGTTCTCTTTTTGTATAAACCGCTATTTTCCTTTGCTCGATCAATATCTCGCCATATCTCAGAGTTGAACGTTTCAATTGCCCACCACATAAACGAAAGCCTTATTGGACTAAAAACCATAAAGGCTCTTGGAGCAGAAGAAAAAGTCATATTACGAGGGAACGACCTCTTTAACCGGTTACGAAATAAGCAGCTCCGTCTCACGCTCTTTTCCAAAATCACCACAGAATCTTTACAGCCTTTGAGCATGGTTTTTTTGAGCATCATCATAGCCTTTGCATTTTACCGTACCTCATACAATCTTGGAGCGCTAGCCGCACTGGTATACCTCATTCAACATATTTTCCAACACATCCAAAGCATTCAGGGAATGGCTCAGAATATCAGCACAGTGATTCCTTACGTAGAAAATATGACTTCCTACATTGGAGAAACGCAAAGGGCTAGAGAGAATTATGCGTCTGCCGAGAATGAAAGTGTTTCGTTCAGCAAGTCAATCAGTTTCAAATCAGTGGCATTTTCCTATGTTGAGAGAAAGCAGGTTATCAATAAGATATCGTTTTCCTTGAAAAAGGGAGAGATGGTTGGCTTTATCGGCCCTTCGGGAGCGGGGAAAACAACTATTTTCGATCTTTTTCTTCGTTTTCTTGTCCCTACCGAGGGGGAGATCTTAATTGACGATAAAAATATAAGTTCATTGGGTATATCCGCGTGGCGGAAAAACTTGTCATATGTTTCCCAGGATGTATTCCTTCTCAACGACACCATATCCAATAACATTAAATTCTTTGATGACTCCGTGACAGAAAAAGACGTTCATACAGCCGCTAGATTAGCAGAAATTTACGATTTCATTGAAACGCTGCCGGAAAAATTTGATACGCAAGTGGGAGAAAGAGGCGCTCTGCTTTCTGTCGGACAACGACAACGCATCGCTCTTGCTCGCGCCCTTGCTAGAAAACCTGAAATTTTACTCCTTGATGAAGCTACAAGCGCCCTGGATAACGAATCAGAGCAGAGAATACAGAAAGCCATCGAAAATTTACGAGGTAATATGACCATACTCGTGATAGCCCATCGACTTTCAACCGTACTTAACACGGACAGACTTCTTGTAATAGAAAAAGGGAAAATTGTTGAAGAAGGCAGTCCCCAGGCCTTGCTTAAAGATAAGGAAACATATTTTCATAAGGTACACAATCTGAGAACCTAGGCAGAAATTGTAAGTACTTACATAATTTAAAAAACGACATGATAGATCATCTTAAAAATATATTTCGACCAATAACACCAAAAATAGTCAAGAAAATCTATAAATTTTTCAGAATTGACTTGGAAGATTATGTTCTGTTACCAAAAAGGAACCTGCAGTACGCATCAGACGGGCTCTATACTTTTAATAGCGCGGATTTCAGAAAGGACCCTCTTTTTAAAGAATCGTATGATTTGGCCCGCAAAATCGATGACGATCAGCTGCTTAGCCAAAACGACATACCATGGAGAATGCATGTGCTGTATTGGGCAGGAAATCATGCAAAAAATATTCCGGGTGACTTTATTGACTGTGGAGTCAATACCGGGTTTTGTCCCCGCTCGCTCATGCATTACATTGGATTTAAAAAATTGAATAAGAGGTACTTTCTCCTCGACACTTTCTCCGGTCTTGACCCAAAGTACAGTACGGAAAAAGAACTGATTGGCAATAAATTTTATAGTACCCAGACAGGACTTTATGAAAAAGTGAAGAAGACATTTTCCGGTTTCAATGTCAGCATCATAAAAGGATCTGTCCCTGACACTCTTTCTCAAGTAAAAACACCCGCGATTTGCTTCTTGCACCTGGACATGAACGCTGCGGCTCCAGAACTAGCGGCTCTTGACTTTTTTTGGGAAAAAATTTCTAAGGGCGGAATAGTTCTCTTTGACGATTATGGTTTCAAGGAACATGCCGACCAAAAAAAGACACAGGATGTATGGGCAAAAAAACATAACGTAGAAATTCTTTCCTTACCTACAGGACAAGGTCTTCTTATTAAAAAATAAAAACCGGGACAACTATAACCATCATGAAGCAGCTATTAAAAAAGCTTATCCCGTTAAAACTTCTTGTCGTCTATCGATTCATCAAAAAACAACTCCGCCCTGTTCCAGAAGATGAACAGGTTCAATTTGACGCTTTAAGCATATACAACGGCCACTTCAATGTAACGTACAAAGGCATTCGGACATTGAAATGCCCCTTTGATTACGTCATGTATCAGATGATCATTACTTCCCTTAAGCCCGATCTAGTCATCGAGATCGGAACCTCATATGGAGGCAACGCTCTCTATATTGCAGAGTTAATGGATACAATAGAGCATGGGAAAGTACATACTATTGATATTGTGGGAAAATCTGAGGTAGTGCATCCTCGTATCACATTTTTCAAAAACGGCTGGGAAGGATACGATTTAAAAGAAACAAAAAAATTCTCTAAAATTCTTATTATTGACGATGGTTCCCATATGTATGAGGATGTTTTGAGTACTTTACATAAGTTTGCTTCGGCCGTCTCCGTAGGCTCCTACTATATAATTGAGGATGGTATTATTGACGAAATCGGTAAAAAATTCAACGGTGGACCATTGAGGGCGATACGGGAATTTCTTCCGGAGAATAAAAATTTTGAAGTTGATAGAACATACTGCGACATGTTCGGCAAAAATGCGACGTTTAACGTGAACGGTTACTTAAAGAAAATCAAATAGCGTGGCAAAAGTATTTATCGGAATGGCGACATATAATGGAGAACGTTTTTTAAGAAAAGCGATTGATTCGTTCCTTGAGCAATCATTTACGGATTTTACTCTTTTTATCTCCGATGACGGCTCAAAAGACCGTACTCCTGAAATTTGCCTTGAATACGCGCAAAAAGATAAAAGGGTTGTGTTCTACAGGCAAGAAAAGAATCTGGGAATGTTTCCCAACTTCAAATTCACGCTTGATAAAGCTGATGCCCTTTATTTCATGCTTGCCTCCCAGGATGATTTCCGGGAAAAAGATTTCATACAGACCTGCATTGAGAATATGGAGAAGAGAAACATCGACGTTGCAATGACAGGTATAGCGGATGTAGACTCATACGGAAGGAGCATGCGGGAAATGGATATAAGCATATTTTCCGGAAAACCAAGTGTCGCACAGATAACCAGATACGTACTGCAACCGGAAATACTCGGGAAATGCCATTTCATGTATAGTCTTTTTAAGACTTCCGCAATGAGGAAAGCCTGGGATATATATCCGATGAGAAAAGAGTGGGGAACGGATTATCATTTCAGCTTGGCTGTCGTAAGCCACTTTGATGTATATGTAGATAAGAGAATTCTGTTCAAAAAACGGCCCGGAGGGCTTACAAGTCCGGACGCGCTCAAAGGAGACAGTCCTGATGCAGTCAAAAGAATCATTATTAAGGATCCGAAAAACCACATGTTTCCTTTCGGAAGATTCCAGCAGTATTTCCAGGGACATATGGAGGCCCTTGAAGGCACGCCGTACCGCCCACTTGCTGCATTATTGCTTTCCCTCCGCTTGCCGCGAGCCCTTTATATTCACATAAGACAGAGAGATATTAAAAAATTTATCAAAAAATTCTTCCACATATCATGATTCCCCTGATGAAAAATGCATTTTTGAACGAAAAAGACACAAAGAGAGCTTTGGCTGGTTTTATTATGAAAGCAGGTAAATTAAGTATGGGAGAGAAATGTGCGGAATTTGAAAAAGCTTTTGCAAAAAAACAGCATGTCAAACACGCGGTTCTTTTTAACTCCGGCGGAAGCGCAAATTTGGCCATGCTTCAGACAGCAAAAAATCTTGGGATACTTAAAGACGGAGACCAAATTGCTTTCTCCGCGCTTACATGGGCAACAAACGTCATGCCTATTATCCAGCTTGGAATGAAACCTGTCGCCGTGGACTGCGAACCGACAACCTTAAATTCCATGTCCAATCATCTCGTAGAAACACTGAAAAAAAATAAAAAGATAAAAGCTTTCTTTATTACAAATGCGCTTGGTTTTGCCGGAGACTTGGGAAACATTAAAAAAATCTGTAAGAAAAACAACATAATCCTTTTTGAAGATAACTGCGAAGGACTCGGGACCGAGCTTCCCGAAGGGAAAACAGGGAGTTTCGGGCTTGGGGCAAGCTTTTCTTTCTTTGTTGCTCACCATATGTCCACGATTGAAGGAGGAATGGTGGTGACCGATGACGACAATTTCGCCGAAATGCTCCGTATTGTCCGCGCCAATGGTTGGGATAGAAACTTGGAAACTCATCAACAAAAGAAGTGGAGAAGCAGACACGGCGTTAAATCTGAATTTCACTCAAAATATTCCTTTTATGACTTGGGATACAATCTGCGGCCGACGGAAATAACAGGGTTCTTGGGTCTGTACCAACTGGCACTCTTAGATGCAGGTTTGAGAATTAGGGAAGAGAACCACAACCGTCTTGAGAAAAAATTAAGGGAAAATCCTGACTTTATACCTCTCGACAGAAGTCATGTAAAAAAACTATCCCCTTTTGCCTTTGTGGTTATATGTAAAACTCCCGAACTGCAGGAAAAATACAAAACCCGTTTCGAAAAAGCGGATATAGAAGTGCGTCCCATAATATCCGGAAATATTCAAAGACAGCCATTTTATAGAAAATATATCACAGCAAAAATAGCATACCTTCCAGGAGCGGAGTTTCTTCATCACAACGGTTTTTACTGCGGAAATTATCCGGAACTCACCGAAAAAGATATTCAGACCATAGAAAACTGTTTAGAAATAAAACAATAAAGAGTCCTTTATGATAATAGTAAATTTAATTGGAGGATTGGGAAACCAGCTGTTTCAGTACGCCGTCGGGAAACGCGTCGCCCTTGTCAATCAAACGGAATTAAAACTTGATATTTCGGGCTTTGAAACATATAAACTTCACGCATACAGTCTTCAGCATTTTAATATCGTCGAGCAAATTGCAACGTCAAAGGAGGTCGCTTGGTTTAAAAAATATCAAAAGAAAAAAGGACGCATTTGGTTTTTATATAATAGACTCATTGCCAATGATGCTATATATATTCAGGAAAGGGGCTTCCCTCTTAATCAAAAGGTGATGGACTTGAAAAGCCCCGCATACTTGGACGGGTACTGGCAAACTGAAAAATATTTTAAACAGATTGAAGACATAATCCGCAAGGAGTTCACGGTAAAAGACGAACTGACCGGCAGAAATAAAGAGGTTGCGGAAGAAATCAAAAAGACGAGTTCAGTGAGCCTGCATGTCAGACGCGCCGACTATGTGACCAATGCGAGAACAAATGAGCACCATGGCACATGCGACTCTGCGTACTACAATAAAGCCGTTTCAATAATTGCGGAGAAAGTAGAGACTCCTCATTTTTTTGTTTTTTCAGACGATATGGATTGGGCTAAAAAGAATATTATTCTCAATTACCCCATCACGTACGTTGACCACAACAGTGCTGCTACAAATTATGAGGACTTGCGTCTGATGAGCTTGTGTAAGCACAACATTATCGCCAATAGTTCATTCAGCTGGTGGGGAGCGTGGTTAAATAATAATCCGCAAAAAACCATTATCGCGCCGCAGAGATGGTTCCTTACGGATAAAATGGATACGCGCGATTTGATACCCAATACCTGGATTAAAATATAAATATATGTGTGGAATATTTGCGGTTGCCAGCTTAAAAGAAGATGTCCCTTTGAAAGGGCTAAATATTGCCCTTACCTCCTTATCAAAAAGAGGGCCTGATGATCGCGGGATTCTCACGTTCCCCCACTGCGTGCTGGGGCAGACACGCCTTTCAATTATTGACCTTTCAGGCGGACATCAACCGATGCGTGATAACACATATCCGCTTGCTATTACATTCAACGGAGAAATTTACAACTATAAGGAAATCAAAAAAGAGCTAGAGAAAAAAGGACATGCTTTTTCTACCAATTCAGACACGGAAGTGATTTTAAAAGCACATAAAGAATATGGCGTTGATTGTTTGAAACACCTAGACGGTATGTTTGCCTTTGCAATTTGGGATGAGGGGAAGAAGTCTCTTTTTATAGCACGTGATCGATTTGGGAAAAAACCACTCTATTATGCATTTGATAAGCTCGGTAACTTGATGATTGCCTCCGAAATAAAAGCGTTATTTGCTTCCGGTCTAATCAAAGGAGAAATAGACCCAGAGGCAATAGACAATTACTTGGCGCTCATGTATATCCCACCGTGGAGAACAATATACAAAAATGTTTTTACACTCGCTCCTGCCGAATATGCGCTATACAGGAACGGAAAATTAGAAAAGAAAAAATACTGGGAACTTGAGTTCAATCCCATTTCTATCGAATACAATGAAGCTAAAGAGGAGATCAAACGGTTATTTACGGAAGCAGTAAAAAAGCGCATGGTAGCAGATGTCGAAATAGGAAGCTTTCTTTCCGGTGGAGTTGATTCAACCCTCGTGACAATGTATGCACAAGAATATACCACTCACCCACTTAAAACCTTCTCTCTTGGGTATGGCAATTATAGAAACGAGCTTCCCTACGCTGAAACCGCATCTACAAAAATTGGCACTGATCATCATACTCTCCAAGCTAATGAAGACCTTACTCATGTGCTCAAAGAAAGTCTTGCGTACTTTGATGAACCGCATGCGGATTCTTCTGATTTCCCCCAATCCCTTCTCTCACAGTTTGCCGCGCAAAAAGTTAAAGTTGCCTTATCCGGCGATGGAGCGGATGAACTCTTTATGGGGTACGGCTGGTATAACAAGCATATGAACCTTTCATGGAAAGCGCATACATTCGAAAAAATGTTTCTTAATCCTTTTGAGGGGTATGTACGCAATATTTCAATTTTTAGCCCGAGTGAAAGAAAAAGATTATGGGGACAAAATACTTATGTAAAAGAATTTCTTAACTCGAGTGTAGGAAGGGAAAGTTTAAATTCGATCGAAAAAATAAATATCTATGATCTCACTACGTACCTTCCCGGACAGTTACTAACAAAAATCGACAGAATGAGTATGATGCATTCTCTTGAAGTACGCTCTCCTTTTCTTGACCACACCCTCGCTCAATTTGTATACAATCTACCGATCAAATACAAGATGAATAGAAGTGAAAATAAGATAATTCTTAAAGATATCCTTGCTGAAAGCATGCCGAAAGAGTTTGTGTATCGTAAAAAACAGGGTTTTGGCGCTCCGGTTGAAGAATGGCTTAATACCCCCCGACTTAAGGGTTTGGTCCTTGAAAAACTCGGAGATAAAGCTTCGATATACTCTATCCTTAGAAAGGAAGAGGTCCAGAACATTGTCAGTTCCTTTTATAGCAAAGGTAAAAAGCTTCTGTATTATAAAGTATGGGTGCTTCTGTGTCTGGAGTTGTGGCTTGAGTCGCACATCGCAGATATCTCATCATGATACACACGCTGTTACAGTACATTACTGCATATAAAAACAAGATTACGAACAAATTGTGGGGTGTGGTTTTTCTTTATACTAAGAAAAAGAAAAAAGGCACAGTGCTCATAGCTTACATCACAGGCCCTTTTACGCTTGCCCCCGGAGAATATTTTACCGATCCTCATTCAAATTATTGGGTTACAGCCGAAATGGCCCGTATATTTCTAGAACGAGGATACGATGTTGACGTTATTAACTGGAACAATGTCGCATACAAACCAAGAAAACATTACGCGTGCGTTCTTGACATAGATAAGAATCTGGAAGGATGGAAACCGTTTCTAAGTAAGGATTGCGTGAAAATATATTTTATCAACGGATCATATTGGAAATTCCAGAATGAAGCCGAACAGAAAAGGCTACTTGCATTGCAGAAACGCCGTGGGGTACTACTTTCTTCCCACAGAAACGTATCATTTTCAAAAAATACAGAACTTGCTGATTTTATTGCCGGCTATGGCAATAGCACGGTTCATGGGACTTTTCCGGTTCCCGAGGGAAAAATTATTCCCCTTCCAGTTCCGGCAATGGATACGTATGATTTCCCAGAAAATAAGGACTTCGAGAAGGCGCGAACACATTTTCTTTGGTTCGGCGGTGGTGGGGCAATGCTAAAAGGTCTTGACCTTGTGCTTGAAGCATTCGCCGCCCTTCCCCATCTCAAGCTTTCAATAATAGGCCCTGCAGCATTTGAAAAAGAGTTTGAGGAAACATATGCAAAAGAACTGGCTCTTCCCAATATCATCCGCTACAGCCGCCCCAAGATTCAAAAAGATGGGACGATCACAACCGACGGGATAGATATTCGTGACATTCTTAATCAATGTGGGGCCGTCGTATACGTGTCAGCCTCTGAAGGAGGAGGTGGGGCAGTAGTACATGCGATGCAGGCCGGTATTTTCCCTATCGTTAGTCCTAACACAGGAATCAGTGAAAAAGCTCCGAGCAAAGTATTGTCTGGTCCTACAATCGAAAATATCCATGCGGCCGTTCAAGAATTCTCACAACTCTCACCAGAAAAAATAAAACAACTCTCCAAAGAAGTATGGCGATTTGCTCAAAAATATCACACCAAGAAATCTTTCACTGAAGCGTTTGAGAACCTTGTAGATAACATTGTTAAGCTCAAATAAAGGGTATTAAACCCCTTTGTTGCCGTCTCTCGTTCGGGAGTGAAAAAAGAAGATACTTTTTTCACTCCGCTCACTCGCTAGGCAATAAAAGCTCGATACCCTTTATTTCCACGATTGTATTGCTTCTATAGCAGAGTCAATTTCCTCGTCTGTAAGTTTTAAAGAGGATGGGAGCCACAGCCCGCGGTTAGAATAAGAAAAATCTTGCGTGCTGTCTCCGTGAATTTTGTAATGGGAAAAGGGTTTTTGGGTTGTAATCACGGGATACATTTTCCTTGTGCCAATGCCCTTTTCTGCCAAATGAGCAGCTAATCCCTCCCTGTCGTCCACATATGCGTCCACAAACCACGGTGTTCCCGTATGAGGCCGCATCATTTCCGAAAGAGAGTCGTAATATTTTTTGTATATTTCAGTTTTTCTTTTAAGCCTTAATTCGATCTCCTCAAGCTGGTTCAACATAAACTGAGCCTGTATGTCTGTAAATTTAAAGTTATATCCTATAGAGTCATGCTCATCTCCTCCACCAAACTCCCGCCCAAAGTTTTTCAATTTCCTCACGTTTTTTGCTATTTCATCATCATTGGTAACTATACATCCCCCATTACCCGCCGATATTATTTTGTGTGGAGAAAAAGAGAAACAGCCGACTTTGCCGAAAGTCCCTAGATATTTGCCGTTATGTTTTGAACCGAATGACTGACATGCGTCTTCTATAATATGCAAGCGAGGATGTGCAGTGACAACATCTTCAATCCCGCAATCCCTGCCATTTAAAGAGACGTGGACATACGCATCGAGACCTTCAGGGATCTCATTATTTGAAACGAATGAAATTTCCGCTCCCGCCAATTCCGCAGCAGTAGCGGTTGCTATCATGGTAAGAGAGGGTATGCCGACTTTTTTTACACCTAACGCTTTAAGGGCCAAAAATATCGCAACAGTTCCGGAACTGACCATGACGCAATGCTTTACGCCTAGAAATTCCGCTATAGTCTTTTCTACTCTTTCCGTTATTTTAAATTCTGCACCCAAGCCGTCGAGATCGTACTGGGGTATCTTTATAGTCATAACAATATTTTATCGTCCTCGTGAGGACCATTTTTGAACTCATAGAACGCAGCATCCTTCAGTACTTCAATCTTATAGCCTCCATCCGCCAAAAAAAGACACTGCCCGGCAGACACTTCATATGCTCCTACATCTTTACCCTCTCTTTCACATACCGTTATGAGCAGCTTTCCTTCCGTGACAACAATAGCTTCCTGTAAATCAGGGATTGACCTGTCAATTGCCGAGTGGGTGTGTTTGGCAAACACGTGTCCAACTTTTCTTCTCATCATGAGAAGCTGCAGAGACCATTTTGAGTCAGTGATTGGGTGTGTGCCATCCTGTATGTCGGAATTGTCGACGAGAAGTGCTACTATCTTATTTCCTGATTTTATTTCAGTTATCATAGGTATTAGTTATCGTATGGATGTTCCAAATCATAATCAACCATCTTGTGAACAATATCCACAAATTTCATCTTTGGTTTCCATCCAAGAGCTTTCTTTATTTTTGAGGCGTTTCCGAGCAACAAAGGCACTTCGTTGGGCCGTTTGTATTTGTCATCAATTTTTACGTAATCTTTCCAATTAAGCCCAACATAGGAAAACGCTTCTTCCAAAAATTCCTTTATAGTGTGGGTTTCGCCAGTCGCAACAACATACACATCAGGCTTTTCCTGTTGCATGATAAGGTAAATCGCTTCCACAAATTCAGGGGACCATCCCCAGTCCCGTTTTGCGTCCAAATTACCGAGAAGAAGTTCGTCCTGCAGCCCCTTTTTGATTCGAGCTACAGCACGTGTCACTTTTTTTGTAACAAAAGTACCCCCCCTTCTCGGGCTCTCATGATTGAACAGTATTCCTGTAGTGGCAAAGAGACCATATCCATCGCGGTATTGTCTTGTAAGATGGTAAGCGGCAAGTTTTGCTACTCCGTAAGGACTCTGAGGCATCATAGGAGTCTTTTCATCGTATGGGGCAGGAACACCCGGCACACCGAACATTTCCGAGCTTGATGCTTGATAAAATTTGGTATGCGGAGACAGTTTGCGAATCGCCTCAAGCACATTGAGTACTCCGACAGTATTTGTTTCAAGAGTATATTGAGGCACTTCAAATGAGACTTTGACATGAGACATCGCTCCGAGATTGTAAAATTCATCGGGCTGAATTTCCGATACCAGGGATGAAATAGAGGGGCTGTCGGTTAGGTCCCCGTGGTATGTGTGAAAATTTTTATTTACGTATAGATGATCTATCCGGCCTGAAGCGAAAGAAGAAAGACGGCGCATTATTCCGTGCACTTCGTATCCTTTCGATAACAGAAGCTCAGCCAAGTAGGAACCATCCTGGCCTGTAACTCCAGATATAACTGCCTTCTTTATGCTTTTTCTGCTTTTATTTTTCATCCTTTTTGCATCCTGATATTTAGCTTAAATTCTAACTTTAGCACAGATTTTTTATAAAAAATCCGAAATAATATTGACTAATCTTAACTTTAGTGATATAATTAACGTTAGAAATTGAATCTTTGTTGCAGATAATATAACCAGATGGTATAAGGAGGAAAGCGTAAAATGGAAAAATTTGACACTTCCACACTTAAAAGCGTCGGCAAAGACGTTTTCATAAGCCCCCTCGTTTCTATTGTTCGCCCGGAGCTTGTAGTACTCGGAAATCACATCTCTATTGACCCGTGGTTCCATTGCACTACTGCCCTTGAGATTGGTGATCACGTTCATATCCAAGCTCAAGTTGGTATCATCGGCGGAAAAACAGGAATTCTCAAAATGGGAAATTTCACAAATATTTCCATCAAGGGAACCATCATCTGTGTTTCAGAAAAGTTCTACGGCAAAGGTCTTATTGCCACCCCGGGTATCCCTGAGAAGTTCTTGGATGAATACAAAACAGGCCCCGTGATTTTTGAAGACTTTGTCAACACAGGAGCTAACGTCACTGTACTTCCGGGAATCACTCTTGCCGAAGGATCGGTTATTGGTGCATGTTCTCTGGTTACCAAAAATACCGAACCGTGGACAATATACGCAGGTATACCAGCCCGTCCTATCGGGACTATCGGCAATCGCCCGAAAGAAAAAATGCTCCAATATGCTAAAGAAATGGGCTACCGCTAAAGTGGTTTAGCCAAGAAGTTCCAAGCGGGGTTAACCTACACAGGTTAACCCCGCTTATCTTATATTAAAGCCAAATATGATAAAATTTTGCGTATGAAAGAAATATCCCTCTCTTACCTTATGGTTACGAAAAACAAGCTACCCTACTTCAAGGAATCGATCCAAAAGCTTATAAAAGAAAAAAAAGAAGATGAGGAAATACTGGTAGCTGACGGCGGAAGTTCCGACGGCACAGGAAAGTTTCTTTTTGATCTTAAAGAACGCGGAATGATAGACTACTGCGTGTCTGAACCCGACTTTGGTGAAGCCCACGCCCTCAACAAGCTTTCATTTGCGGCAAAAGGCAAGCTCATCACTATAGTTACTGATGATGACGTCTTTCATTATCCGACCATACGGGCCATGAAGGAGTTTATGCGGAAGCATCCTGAAATCGATATGGTAGGTCCTAATGGTGGTTTTAAGAATAGTGATACGACAAAATCAGTTCGTCCATTTTACTATGAAGACAATTATAGAGAGTGGCAAAAAAACCACACCCCCTTCGCATTCTGCTGCCTTGCTCTTGTATATCGGCGCTCTTCCCTCTCATTACTGGGGCTTTGGAATCCGGCATTTAAAAAGCTGGACGCTGAATTCTCTCTTCGCAATACTTCTGGAAAAGCCAACGTTGCATGGTACACGGGACATGCGTATGTAAATATAAGCACTCCGCAAAGCACAAGCCTTGTTTATATGAAAAGAATCAAAGACGAGACCGATTTTTTGGATAAATTTTATCTCGGAAAAAATCCAGATCCTTTTGTAATAGAAAAATTCAAAGTTCTTAGAAACAAATTACGGAGCGGGTCTTTTTTTAAACAGAAACAGTCTCCCATCGCCATGGAAGAAAAACGGCCAAAACTGGTTACAATAGCCGAAGAATGGTTGGAAAAAATAAATAAAGAAAAGAAATTGGAGTTTATCCAAAATTGATAACTGTCCTTATGAAAAAATACGGAGCGTACCCCCTCATTTCAGTTATCATACCGACTCATAACAATGCCGGAAGCATCGGCCTTGCGATCGAGTCAATGCTTACACAAACATATCCCAACATAGAAATCATAGTTGTTGATGATCATAGCACCGATACTACCGCTGACGTTGTCAAAGATATCGTACGGAAAAATCCAAACGTGTCATATTATCTTTTGCCCTGGGATGACCCTGTCCGATTCAGTAAGACAGGACGGAATATAAATGCAGGGTACCTTGCCCGAAATTACGGACTGACTAGAGCAAAAGGAGAATGGATTACATTTCAAGATGGTGACGATGCTTCTCTGGCAAATCGAATCGAAGCCCAGTATGATTTGGCGTTAAAACATAATGCTTCTCATGTATGTATTCAGTGGATGAGATACTCACCCGATCTAATTGGCAAACAACTTGATGTTGAACGGGTGCTTCTCGAGCACCCAGATGCGTTTATAGATAAAGAGTATATTACCGCTCTTGCACACTCATCAAAGGGAATTATTATTCCTCTTTTAGGAAAATTGAACAGTAAAATTCCGTTTGAAATTAAAGCTAAACGCGTCATTAATAAACTATTCTTCGGTTCATTGGCTTCATACCCGGGCTCGGGAAACAGCCCTCTTTTTAAACGGGAAATCATTGATAAAGTACGATTCAGAAAATCAAGCGAGCGTGTTTGGCCTTCATTTGTGGGGCGCGGAGCTGATCGGGATTTTAATTTTCAGGTTTCCGAGACTTTTAAAAATAGTGTTTCCTTCAATCTGCCACTTTACTTATATAAGTCCAAGAGACAGAATGAGGGCTTTGAGGGTTATGAGAAATACCTCAAGCCATAAGCGTGTTTTTAAGTGTCCAATCCTATGCACCAAAAAGAAACCGTAAAACAAAGGCTCAAAAAAATTCCCTTATTAAAAATCGGGGTAATTTCTTTCCGGATACTCCGGGATAAATACGGCATTATCGCAAAATTAAAACTACTTTCCAGTTTCTTTTCTGACTATCGGCAATACAAAAAAATCAACAAAAATGAGGGCTTTTCTCTCAGTATAGAAGACCTGTATCCCCGCATCTTTGATAAAACCAGTGATACTCCCCTTGACCCTGTGTATTTTTTTCAAAATACATGGTGTGCAAAAAAGGTATTTGAGGTTAAACCTTCCCATCATTATGACGTTGGTTCCGATGCAAAATTTGTCGGTTTGCTTTCACAATTCACCCCAACAACAATGGTTGATATCCGGCCGCTTCCCCTTACGCTTGAGGGGCTCTCTTTTATGCAAGGCGACATAACGCATTTGCCATTCAGGGATAATGAAATTGCCTCCTTAAGTTCTATATGCGTCATAGAGCATATAGGGCTTGGAAGGTACGGCGACCCTCTTGATTCATTCGGTTCCGAGAAAGCAACCAAGGAGCTCACACGGGTTCTTGCACATAGTGGAAACTTGTACATTTCGGTGCCTGTCGACAAAGCAAACATAACGTACTTCAACGCCCATAGGGCATTTACACGCGAGTATATTCTTTCGCTTTTCCCCTCGTTGTCGTTGGTTGAGGAAAGATATATTTACGGAAACACAATATATAGCGCATACAATCCGGATAAAGGTTTCGGTACGGGGCTGTATCATTTTAAAAAACAATGAACAAAGACAGAAAACCGATTATCATCTTGCAGCATGGCGGAGGTGAGCTAGGCAATCAGCTTTGGAATTTTGTGAGCATATATGCGTATTGCCTTGAAAAAGGATACGATTGCAGAAATTATTCTTTTTTTGAATACGGGAAGTTCTTCAATATCCCGGTAAGCAGTCCACTTATTGACACGTTCTTTTTCTCCCCTTTTGCTTCGTACACTAAACGGCGCAATGCTATGCGCGTAAAAATATGGAGATTCTTATACAAAATCTTGTTCATTATGCCTGTAAGACTTTTCTTTGGAAAAAATATAATATCGTCAAAAAATATCGAAAAGAAGGTGTATTACCTTCCCCCAACCGAAACATCGAAAGAGCTGGAAAATGCGGAGCGAAGGGCTCGAATGTTGTACATGGATGGATGGCTGTTTAGAAATCCCGTTGGAATGAAAAAATACAGGAAAGAAATAATCACATATTTTGCACCTCAAAAAGATATTTCGGCATCAATTGAAAAGACGCTCGGCGATTTGCGGGGAAAATACAATTATCTTGTGGGGGTACATATCCGCCAAGGAGATTACACGACATACAAAGGCGGAGAGTATCTTATACCTCAAAAAAGAGTGCGAGAGATTTTGGATGAATACTTACACATAAACGACAAGGACTCGGCCTCAACGTGTTTTGTCATAACAACGGATGGAAAAGTGGATGAAGAAATTTTTAAGGGATTACACATTGTTGTAAACAACAAGAGCGCGGTTGAAGATATGTTCACGCTTTCAGGATGCGACGTGATAATCGGTTCCGACAGCAGTTTTGGAAATTTTGCCGCCTATTATGGAGATATCCCCCATATTGTATTCAAAAAAGAACCGATGGACTGGGAATACTACAAAGGCAAAAGTGATTATTTCGAAAATAAATACTGCACCTTGGTGCATTATTAGGATGTTTTCTTTCGACTCTCCTTCTTGGCCCAGTCTATATATTGATCAATCCCCTCCCAAATAGAAGTTTTTGGAACATATCCAAGACTTTTTGCAAAAGAAATGTCAGCCGGGAAACGGGACACTTCTCCAGGACGAGCGGGGCCGTGCACCACTTTTACGTTGAATTTTTTGGCAATATAGTCCGCAATATCCTTTATTTTTGTATCTTTGCCGCTTGCGAAATTAATTGCTTTGCCTGCAAGCCCTTTGGTATTAAAAACAAGGTCATATGCCTGCACTATGTCACTAACATGACTGTAATCCCGTGTGGATTCACCGGTTCCAAAAACAGTGAGATCTTTCCCTTGCAATCCTCGGGCAACCAAAATCGGAATCAGCGCGCCGAACGGACCGGCATTCTGTTTTTCTCCAAAAACATTAAACGGACGTGCAATTGTCACATCTACTCCAAACGATCGGTAGTATGCATAACTTAATCTGTCAGCAGCGGCCTTAGAAGCAGCATAGGGACTATTTGGTTTTAATTCAGCGGTTTCACTAAGCAGCTCTTCGTCTTTGAGGGTGTGCCCGTCCCCATATACCTCGCAGGTAGAAGCCGCAATAAGTCTGTTTTTGTATTTTTTTACTGCTTCCAAAATGTTAAACGTTCCCAAGACATTTACTTGAAGAAAAATACCCGGATCTTGGAGAGATTCATCAACATTGACATGGCCAGCCAAATGGAAAACCACATCATGTCCTCGCACACTTTTATCAACAGTCTCCCTGTCGGTAATACTGCCCCAAATAATGGTGATTTTGCCTAGAATATCCGCCAGGTTGTTTTCCGAAAACTCAGAATAGGTGGTCAAAACTGACACATCGTGACCTTTATTTACAAAATGTTTCGCCAGGTGACTTCCCTGAAATCCTCCGCCGCCAGTAATTAAGATCTTCATCCGATAGTTTTAAACCAATAATCGCCTTAAAATAGCACATTTTAGAGCCAAAAACAAACAATGCGGGGAATCGTGTTTTGATTTATACTAGGAGGCGTCTTAAGCCACTCTAGAATTTCATATGAATAACCAAATAAAGTCTGCTTCGTTTTTGCCACATTCTGTCCCTCTGTGGATCTTGGGCAGCGCTTTGGTTATCTCCATTTTTGCCTTCATTGTCATAACGCAATTTGACACAACCCGACTGGCGCTATTCGGGCCTACTGCAAAAATATATCTTACGGCCATTCAAAATGGGCTCATGTCTGCTGTTTCCATACTGGCGCTTGCTTTTGTATCTTTTTTGTTTTTTAAAAAGAAAATTGAAAAGGTGAGGGTTCAATTTACGAATTTTTACTTTTCATTAAGCAACAAAAAACAAAACACTCTTGTGTTGGTTTTATGCATGTTGTTTGTCTTCGCAAGTAATGCAGAAAATATCATACACGGCTATTTCAACATGGATGACCTCACTGTAGTCGGACTTAATCACCTGCTTCCCTTTTCAAAAGCGGTAATCACTCCCTATGGTAATGACCACGCATTCCCTCTTTTCATAACGGAAATGAAAATACTCGACGTGTTGTTCGGTCAGAATCCGATTCCTTATAATTTCTTTTTTCTTATTTTATTTTCCCTGATTCCGTTTTTTGTATATCTCTCCTTTAAGAAACTAGGTTTGAATATGTTGAGTTTTACAACATTTCTCATAGTTTTTGCGGGCGCACCTGCATGGACAGAGATCATTACCGGCTTTTATATCATGTCCATATATCCTCAGATACTTCTTTTCTTCTCTATAGCCTCATGGAGCTATCTGGCGTGGAGAGAATCACATACCCCCAAACACATACTTATTTTTGCTCTTTCGCTTATGCTCGCGTTAGCAAGCGATACCTCGGGAATATGGGTTCTTCCAGTGATTATTCTGTTTATGCTTGGAGTTCATTACTTTAGTCCCCAGCCTTCCCAAGCGGAAAAACACATATGACATTTTTAAAGGAAAACAAAATCCCCCTCCTTGTAGTCTGCGTTGTCGCGACCCTTTTCGGGATTTTTCTATATGTAACATTTTTTATCATCCAACCGGGAACATTTTTGAGTTCCCTTGATGGTGATATCTTGGTTGCGACAGAAGCTCAAGGGAAAGAAGCCAATTGGAAACCGGCCCTTCTTGCGGAAAATTTCGTATCTTTATTCAGCTCGGGAGTATCTCTTTCGGCAATCGCCCCCGATATAGGGAAAATTGCCACTCATCCTTCAATAAAAAGCTCTGTGGAACCCTTCTGGCCTTCCTTTGAGACGGGTATCTTCATTGCTAACCTTTTAGTCCTGTATATCGTCATACGGCATGCCTCACAGGGTGAAAAAAGATTTATTTTTTTTCTGTTATGCGCAATAGGTATCACTATTTTTATGGTCATTCTTGCACGGCCTGACCACAGCATCATCCCTGATTTTGACTATCGGTATGCAGGACCTCCTTTTTATTTTTACTGTCTCTTCATCGCTTTAAGTATTTCTATAGCAACAAAAATCAAAAAAGAGTATGCGATAGGAATTATTGCGTCGGTTTTGGTCGTTATTCTCGCTTCACAACAAGCCTTTTCCTTCCACGGCGCACGACTAGCTCAAGAATCGAAAATGAGACAAGAAGCGATTGTTTTGCTCAACAACAGTCTATTAAGTGAGCTTGGAAGGCTTGAAAAAAGCGAAGAGCAGCTGGTCATACCAAACCTCACCGGCGCTCATATATTCCAGGGCATGCCGGGCTACACCCTTGCCGATTATTTACTCTTTTTCAACAAAAAAATTCCCGTTCTTCTTGTTCAAAATGTCTACATGCCCCGTGACGTTAAAACTCACATTGTGGAGACGACAAAAAGCCTTCGAGCTTCAACAAGCCCAGAATTTATCGAAGCCCTTAAACAGGAAGGGACAATCCGGTCTTATTACACTTCTCCCGTATGGTTACTTTATAGCAATATCGAAGGCCAAAGAATATCTTCATCCGAAACCTCATTAGAAGGAAATGGAAATGTGATTATACAAAAAAGTGAGTTTGATCCGGAAAAATTAAATGTGGTAGAATTTTCTCTCTATACCGATAATGTCCCGGGAAATTTAGAGTTTACTTTCTCCTTCACAAGCGACTTTACTATTGAAGGAAAGGCAGGCGCAGTGAGAATTGATGATTACACGCCTTACACAATAAAAGATGGAAAACGCCTCTACCATATAGAGATAAACATGCTCCAGATTTATACATATGCCCTTTCACAGAATATCTCCGATTTTCTGCTTCATGTCCCCAAAGAGAAAAACCCCGTGGTCATGGGTGTTTATTTGAAATAGATTACTCCTGGTTTCCAAACTCGTTGGACAGCTGCTTGTCAATTTCCTGCAACTGTTCCTGTGCGTCAGCAATTTTGACAAGATTGTTTTCAATAATAAATTTAGAAACTACGAGACCCACGACATGATTTCCCGCTATGTTGTAGTGACCATCTTTAGGCCAAATAAGGGGTGTAGCTTTTGAATATGTACCAAAAACAGGATCAAGGTCAACGTAGGGTATATTTTCCTTCTCTAGAAAAGGAATAACCCGCGTATTGTCGTAAGGGGCCAGAACAAATAGTAGCCTCGCGTCTTTTTCTTCCGCAAATTTTTTGAAGTCTAAAATATTGTTCAGGTGCTTTTCGTACTCCGCATCAGTTTTTTCAATAGGCGTTCCTTCCTGTTGCGCAAGCACCCCTTGTTTCTCAAGTGCCTGTGTCAGTTGCGGGAATAACAAATCTATCTTTGCACGAATATCACTTTTGAAGAGATTGAATAAAACCGAACGATTCGTGACAAAACATCTGATACGGGCAACGGTTCTGTTGGAAGGGATAACAGGACTGCAATATTTTGTAAAATTGGCATACTTTTCTTGAGCCTGCTCTTCTGTCACACCGTTCTTAGCAAGATCCTTCACGAGATACCCATTGTAACTTGTGTTTTGGGGTGAATTTACGTCATCAGAAAAGTCATTATACGCGGTATATCCTACAATAATAAGACTGGGGGATGCGAAAGACCCTATAATCTTCTTGGCCTTCATCAGTTCCTGCTTTGTGCCATAGCCCACCACTCCACATTTGATCGTGCGCGTTCCCAATAGTTTTTCTATCCTTCTTCCCCACGTATCTTCAAAGGGAGTAAAACTCCATGTGAGACTATCCCCGCCTAGGTATATATAGGGTGTTTCTCCACTAAAGTCCGTATCAAAACAGCCCAGGTTGTTTGACCAAATGGGAAACGCCGCATCTTTGAAAAAATGGGTAGAAGTCGGAAAATTCTTTGCGATATCATAACCAAGCTCCACATCATCCACAAAATAATATTGAGGATAATTCAATCTGTAGATTGTTGCCTTGAGAGGCGAAAAATATAAAGCAACGTCAATTAAAACAAGCGTGATGATGGTGCTTGTAATTGTGAGGACAATATCCCCTCCATGTTTTTTAATCCAATTCATTGGCACTGGAATTAAATAGTCCTTGAGCAAATTCGGGCTGTTTTTTCTTATCAAAAAGAAAATCCCCTATGACTAGGTAGTCCATTTCAGTGTTCATAAAACAGCGATACGCATCTTCTGGAGTACAAACAATAGGTTCGCCTCGCACATTAAAACTCGTGTTTATGAGAATACCATAGCCGGTTTTTTCCTTAAAGAAGTTGATGAGTTTCCAATATTTTTCATTCGTCTCTTTAGGAACCGTTTGGATTCTCGCCGAATAATCAAGATGGGTTACTGCGGGAATGTCAGATCGCGGGGTATAGAGTTTTTCAAAAAGTGGCAAGTCTTGTGAAGGAAAAGGCTTTCTTCTTTTTTTCGCCACTGGTACAGTAAAAAGCATGTAGGGAGAGGGGGTTTTTGTTTCAAAATATTCTGAAACGTCCTCCTCCAAAACCGATGGAGCAAAAGGTCTGAATCCCTCGCGTTGTTTAATTTTCAGATTGAGTTTTTTCTGCATTTCAGGATTCCGAGCATCAGCTAAGATGCTTCTGTTTCCGAGGGCCCGCGGGCCCCATTCCATTCTTCCCTGCATCCAACCCACTACATTTCCTTGCGCTATAAGATCGGCGACCTTCTTCGCTAATTCCTCATATTCATCATATTTTTCAAACTCTGCCCCGTATTTCCTTATGGTCCGCTCTATGTCCGTTACAGAGTACTCGGGACCAAGATATGACCCGTTCATAGCATCTTTGCTTTCTCTTAAAACCCGATCCTTGCCTGCCCATATATGATAGCCCGCTAAAGCAGCTCCTAATGCCCCTCCGGCGTCGCCTGCAGCAGGTTGTGCCCATACATCCTTAAAGATGCTCGCCTCTCGTATCCGTGCGTTAACCACACAATTAAGAGCCACTCCGCCTGCAAGAACAAGATATTCAGAACCTGTTATTTCTTTTGCAGTTCTAGCGAGACGCACCATGATCTCTTCCGTAACTTCCTGTATTGCAAGCGCAAGATCAGAGTGCTCCTGTGTAAGAAGACTTTCAGCTGGACGAGGAGGAATGTTAAACAATGCTTCCCACTTTTTGTTATTGCACATTCGGTCACCAGTAGCAAAAGTGAAGTAACTCATATTAAGCGTTATGGAGCCATCTTCTTTGAGACTCACAAGCTCTGAAAGAATCTTTTCTTTGAACAAAGTAACACGTTTACTTCCTTTAGCTCCGTACGGTGCAAGGCCCATGAGCTTGTATTCCCCACTGTTCACCTTGAATCCGCAATAGTATGTAAATGCGGAATATAAGAGACCAATAGAATGAGGAAATTTCATTTCCCGAAGAATAGATACTTCTTTTCCTTCCCCAAGGCAGATAGTCGTTGTCGCCCATTCCCCGACCCCGTCAACTGTAAGAATCGCTGCGTTTTTAAATGGAGAGGGGTAAAAGGCACTTGCCGCATGCGAAAGATGATGTTCAGGAAATAGAAGTGGCGGGCGTTTGTGTATCTTTTTGCCTGTCGCCTCTTCAAGGCCTTTCCAAATGTTTGCACGCATAAACAGTTTTTCTTTTATCCACACTGGCATCGCCATGGAGAAGCTTGTAAGTCCTGTGGGAGCAAATGCATGGTAAGTCTCCAAAAGACGTTCGAATTTCAGCAGTGGTTTGTCGTAAAAAACAACGGCATTAAGGTCGGAAATTGTAAGACCGTATTCAGAAAGTACGTATTCTACGGCATGTGTTGGGAAACCGGCATCGTGTTTTTTACGAGTAAAGCGTTCCTCATGAGCTGCGGCAACAACCTCCCCGTCAATAACCAAAGCGGCGGCACTGTCATGGTAATAAGCGGAAATGCCCAAAATCCTCATTGGAGAAACAGGTTTTTCTGTCATGAACTAAAAAACAGTATAAATAAACGGGGCTATGGCGGTTCCTCCTCCAAATACAAGAATTGCTCCAACGACAACAAGTACAATTATGGCGGGCAGAAGCCAGAACTTTTTTCGTGTTTTTAAAAACCCCCAAATGTCTTTCAAAAAATCCATATAATTGATTAATGCATATTAATAAATTGTTTCAATATCTTGTTTTGTAAACATATGTCCCCTATCTGAAAAAGAAGTTGCGGCAGTACGCCAGGTAGAAATAAGTAATGTGTCCCCCTTCAGGACTCTCCGAATCGTTCCTATGGGGAAAATAATGACAAAAAATACGGCTGCAAAAAATATCTTCGGTACTATAAGGCCTAGTATCTCGACAAGCTTGAGCCATACCCACGCAAACGGGTAAAACACTTTCGGGACAAGAATGACAAGAACAAGAAGAACTATAGCCGCAGAAAAGAACCTTTCGTCGTATTTAAAGCCAAGAATCAAGGAAAAAAGTACCGTGATAAGGCCAGTGTCTGCAATCCATTTTTCTGTCATATAGAAAGACTATAACACAAAGGTTTATAGTAATCACTGTAAAATCTTTGGTCAGACAATCCTTACATCCGGAACGGCAATGATGAATTTAACACCTTTTTTACGCAAGTCCCTTTCTTTTTCCAAAATCGCATCCGCGTAATTCCAAGACAGTAAAAGCATATAATCAGGGGTTTCGTTTTTCAAAATATCGGGCGAAGCTACCGGAATACGCATCCCCGGAGTAAACGTGCCTTGTTTGGCAGGAGTCGTATCGGTAATACAATCAAGAATATCCGGACCAATTTGGAAATAATTAAGCAGGGTATTGCCTTTGGCGGGTGCTCCGTATCCAAAAATCTTCTTTCCCGCTTTTTTCAGGTCAATCAGGATTTTAAGAAGTTTATTTTTGTTTGATTTGATTTTGCTTGAAAAATTCAAATATGTTTCCTTTTTGACCAGACCCATTTTAATTTCACGATTTAAAAAATCATGCACCGCTTCAGAGATCTCCCCGGACTTTCCAACATATACCCGCATAGACTCACCGTGGATCGGTACCAGTTTTATGTCGTTAATAGTCATGCCCAGTGAATTAATCAGGTGTTTTAAAGAATGTAGCGAGTGATAATAGATATGTTCGTGATAAATTTGGTCAAATCCGCCTTGATTTATGAGATTGCCAACCCAATGAACTTCGAAAATAAATCGGCCATTCGGAGAAAGAAGCCCTTTGACTGCGGAAAAAACGCCTCGGATATCTTCTATATGGGCCATGACGTTGTTGGCAATGACAACTTGAGCTTCGCCCAATTCAGCTTTTATTTCCTTGGATACTTTTCCTGTGAAAAAATCGACTTTTGTCGGTACATTATTTTTTATTGCAATCTTTGCTATGTTTTGGGCCGGGTCAACCCCCAAAACTCTACACCTATCTTTAATTCGCGAGAGAAGACTCCCGTCATTGCTGCCAATTTCTACAACCAGGTTACTCGGGGACTGTATGTAATCTTTTACTATTTCATCCGCGAGAGAATTAAAATGCTTAACTAACGGATCGTTTGCGGAAGTTTCGTAGTGGTAGTTTTTGTAAAGCAATTCACTGTTAACTACATGGCTTAGTTGGACAGAAAAACAGTCATTACAAAAATTAATCGCGAGTGGAAAAAACATTTCAGGAGAGCGTAAATGCTCCTTGTGTACAAAAGCGTTTGCAAGCGGCATCAGTCCCAAATCAAGAACTGTGTCTAAATTTTTTGAGCCACAAATACCACATTTTGATTTTTGATGAAAGTTTTTCCATTCCGTTTCCAAATATTCTTTCAAAGCATCTTGCCAGGGGCGCATTAGTTTATGCCCAGACACCATAGCCTCATTTTTTACCCTGTATGCGCCAGGAAAATGGTCAAGCCCGACGGGAATGAGTTTCACATTCGGTTTTAATGTTTCAATAATAAACTTGGCGACCTCATATCGAGAGCATGCCCCAACGTTTGAGAGATGAAAAATACCCACTGCATTTTCTTTCAATAACCGCTTTAAAGCTTCCACCAAATCTTTGCCGAAAGTCGGCGAACCGTATGCGTCATCAACCGCCTTGATTTCTTCCTTATCAAGCTGTTTGATTATTTTGCTTACAAATTTCTTGTCTTGTCTCAATCCCCCGCCAAACATCCAGCAAGCCCTGGCTATTATATAATCATCCAACATTGCCCGCACAATCAGTTCTCCTTGATGCTTTGATTTGCCGTAAAAATTTTTAGGATTCGGCATATCCGTCTCCGCATACGGACCATTCTTCTCACCGTCAAAGACTCCCGCAGTAGAGATATATATAAGTTTCGCCCCCACATCCTTTGCGGCAATCGTAATATTATAGGTACCGACACTGTTGACTTTGTACGCATGGCGCGGGTCGCGGTCGCACAAGTCGACATCCGTTTCCGCGGCAAGATGGATAATCGCCTGAGGACGGTGGTGTCTTATTACTTTCATCACATGGTCTAGGTCAGTAATATCCAAAGACTCACGGTCCGTTTTAATCCCAAAATCAATGTAGGATCCGACCATACCCGAAGCCCCGGTAATCAAAACTTTGTTTAAATCTATTTTTCGGGACATATTTTGTTGTCGGGTTATTTCTTTCTCTTACTTATAAGAAGAGAAGATTCAAGCAATGAATCTATGGTGCCCGCATCATACCACCCGCCCTTTACTATGGAAAAATCAACGATTCCTGAACGTATGTACTGGTTTATAGAATCGGTCATTTCCAACTCTCCTCTCCGTGAAGGAGTTTGCTTCTGAATAAATGAAAAAACTTGATTGTCCATAATCCAGAAACCGGTCTGGGCATAGGCTGATTTTGGCTTTTTTGGTTTCTCTTCTATTTTCAGTATCCGTTTCCCGCTCTTATCAAATACCGGCACTCCGTACCGCTTTGGATCCTTCACTTTTTTAAAAAAAATCCGCACACCACTTTTGAATGTCTGTACAGATTTGGTAAAATCATCTTCAAAAATATTATCCCCCAAAATAACAGCAATGTTGTTTTTGTCCGCAAAATCTTCCGCGTATGAAAGCGCGTCGGCTATGCCTGCATTGTTTTTATCCTGCACGGCGTAGGAAAGTTTGACTCCATATTCTTTTCCCGAGCCTAAGAAATTTATAAAGTGTCCCGCATGTTCGCGCCCGCAGACAAGAAGGATTTCAAGAATTCCCGCTTTCCGCAGTGTTTCAATAGGATACATGATCATCGGTTTGTCATACACCGGCAACAAGTGCTTGTTTGTGACGAGAGTCAGTGGAAGAAGACGCGTACCAAGACCCCCCGCTAATATGATTCCTTTCATATAAATTTATTTTTTCTTATGGACGTTGTGAGCGCGCCACAAATCTATATGGGGGTTAAAAACTCCTGTTCTTTTTCTAACGTGATCAATCCATTTTGGATTATTGATATACCACTCCAGGGTTTCTTTAAAGGCTTTTTCAAAAGAATATTTTTGCTTCCATCCAAGTTCTTTCATAATCTTTGTCGGGTCAACGGAATATCGACGATCATGGCCCGGCCGGTCTCCCACATATTCTATCCATGATTCGTCGCGTTTAAAATGTTTCAAGATTCGTCGGGCAATGTCGGTGTTGTCGAGTTCGTTGTCCGCACCGATATGATACACTCCACCGGGTTTACCCTTAAGAAGACACAGCTCAAGGGCACTGCAGTGATCAAGAACGTAAACCCAGTCTCTTACGTGTTTTCCATCACCATAGAGGGGCAATTTCTTGCCTTCCAACATGCGCAACACGAAAAAAGGAATGAGTTTTTCGGGATATTGGTAGGGACCGTAGTTGTTCGAACAGTGGGTAACAACAACAGGAACTTTCCACGTGGAAAAATAAGCACGACACAGAAGATCTCCTCCCGCCTTTGTTGCCGCATAGGGCACGTTGGGAGCAAAAAGTGTGTATTCATGGAAACGTTTTTTGGAGTCAAGAGGCAAACTGCCATGAACTTCATCTGTTGAAACCTGGACATATTTTACAACTGACGGGTGGGCCTTCACCGCTTCGGCAATATTAAAAACTCCTTCAATATTTGTCTTAATGAATTCAAGAGATGCACCGTGGATACTTCGGTCAACGTGGGTTTCAGCGGCAAAGTTTATAACGTAATCGGGCTTATATTTTTTAAATACCCGATCAACCGTTTTCTTATTGACAATATCACCTTTTACGAAGCGGTAACGAAGTTTGGGATTCTCGGCTACATCCTTATTGTTGTCGCGATTTCCCGAATAGGTTAATTTATCAAGATTTATGATCCTGGTTTTAGGGTGTCTCGAAAAGATGTAGCGTATAAAATTAGAGCCTATAAAACCGGCTCCGCCACATACGAGAAGTGTCTTATTGTTGAATGTGAGTAATTTTGCCATATTTTCTTTCTAAACCTCTCCTTGTTTGCAAAAAAGATGCTTTTGCGCGAAAGTAGGTAACGCTTATTCTTACATAAAATGGCTAAAGGTCAAGGTTTTTGGGTGTTAAGAAGTTTTTATGTCTATTTTCTTTCTATGTTTTCCCAAAACCCAGCCGAGCCAGAAAGAAAGGATGAACCAGAAGATTTTGAGACCCCACTTTGCAAGCTGGTGCCACTTAGCGGTAAGTTGTGACTTTCCTATCCGCTCACTGAAAGAAATCGGAATCTCTATGAATTTTATCTTTTTGCTTACAACAAGAAGCAGGAGCTCTGTCGCGAAAAGGGCGTTGGTTGTACGCCAATAAGGGGCAAGAGAGAGTAATACTTCCTTCTCAAAGAGTTTGCATGTGCAGCCTATTTCAGTAAGAGAGTTAGTACCAAAAAAGACTTCGATTACTTTTGCCTCAAAGACATTGGCGAGCTTACGTATTAGACCCATTGAGGCTCCGTCCAGAATTGCGCTTCGATTTGTGCGTGTCCCCATAACTACAGGGAAATCGTGTGAATATACGAGGAATTTTTCAAGGTCCGCCGCAGAATATGTTCCGTCAGGCTCTGATAAAAATATATAATCTCCAGTTGCCTCTTTAATACCTCGTTGGTAACCGTGCCCATATCCTTGTTTATTTTCATAGACAAGGCGTGCTTTTGTTTTCTTCACTTCTTCATCTGTACCCGGCTCCGCATTGTTATTTACCACTACCACTTCATCAACAAAACCTGTAGCAAAATAATCATCAATCATTCTGCGGATTGACCCCTTTTCCCTATATGTAGAGAAAACAACTGAAACTTTTTTGCCTTGCCACATATGTTTATGTATCTAAGTTAACTCATTGTTAGAGCCGCATACCCCCATACCATAACACGGTCGACTTTACAGAAGAAGGTTGGAATCACGAGCTAACCCGCTTCCGCATAAAACGATTTTTTAGCCAAAAAGTCAATATTTTAAAAATAATTTTAATGCCGTGCCTGTATTTTATCTTTTTTCCTTCTCCCGTACTGCGCGGTATATACGATACCGGGATTTCAAGAATGCGATATCCTTCTTCAAGCAACCGGACTAAAAAAAGCATTTCGGATTCAAACCCACCCGCGTCGAAATAGCCGAAGGTTGATTTTGGAAATAACTTATACCCCATCAGGGTGTCCGTAAGAGTGGTGCTGTATAGAAAATTAATGAGCTTTGTGATGAACACGGAGCCGAAACGAGGTAAAAATTGACTCTTATGGTCCCGTGCGCCACGAAGTTCTCGGGAACCCATAACGGCGATCTTTGTGTTTTGGGAAACATTTTTCAACGCGGAAAGCAATAAAGGTATCTCTTCGGGTTTGCACTCAAGGTCGGCATCCTGAATAATGGCATAATCCCCGGTTGACACGTCAATTCCCGTCTTAACCGCGTTTCCTTTTCCGCCATTTTTTGAGAGATTTATTATTTTTATGCGTGAAGAAAAACTTTCCAAAATGGCAAGGGAATTGTCCGAAGAACCGTCATTAACGGCTATAATCTCAGTGTCCCATCCTACAAAGGGAACAGCCAAAAGGCGTTCGATAATTACTCCGACAGTCTTTTCTTCGTTAAACACCGGAACAATGACTGACAATTTCCGGTTCATATCATTTTCTCTTTTTTCATTGCTAAATAATTACAGGTCATGAACACCTCCTCTGTTTCCCTGTACTTTTTTATCTCCTGCAACCCCCATTGTGTTATCCGATAAATAACGTGTGTGTCCCCCAAAACGTACCAAAAATCCTGAAAAAATGTTTTTGAGTCGATGTCGCATCCTCCGAATTCAAATTGGATAAAATCAATGTGTTCCATCATTTTTTCCGCGCCCCTCAGCACTTTCAGTTCGTGGCCTTCGACATCCAACTTTAAAAAATGTATTTCCTGTATTCCATGTTCCCTGCAAAATTCATCAACGGTTGTCAGACTCACCTTTTCCTGCTCCGATACCGAAAGATTAAAATGCTCAAGCTTTCTCTGGTACAGAGATGTAAGTCCACCTTTATTTGCGTTCCCAAAAATCGGAGCAATTTCCTTTTTGTCACTGAAGCCTATATTGAAACAGTTATCGAAACGCTGTGCGAGATTTTCATACAATTTTTTCTGAGGTTCAAAGGAATATACAATGCAATGAGGAATACTCTCAATTACCGCTTCCCTGTAATCTCCCTTGTACGCCCCTACATCAAATATGGTAATCGTTTTGTTCCCGTAGACAGAAGATATGTGCCGCAGAGCCTTTTTTTCTCCGTTGGTATTTATGTCGGGATTTCCGAATCCCAACATAAACAGCATTTTACGGTGTATTTTTTGAAGAATTGAATACATACTACGATTTAAGAAAATTCATAATTTTTACCGCATACTCTCTCCATGTGTATTTTTTGACATCCTCATACGCATGCTGTGCTTTTGCCAAAGCGTCCGTTTGATTCTCAAGGACTTTCCGTATGCCTTCTGCAAGAGACGCCGGGTCGTCGGGTGTTACAAGAATAGCATTACCCTCGTTGAGCACTTCTTTGACCGACGGCAGATCTGAAGCGACAATGGGAACGCCGCTAGCCATATATTCAAACATTTTTATCGGTGACGTATGATGCACTGATTCTTCGGTAGCTGCGCTGTTAGGAAGCAGCAGGACGTTTGATGATTTTAAATATAAGGGAATTTCCTTTTTCTGCTTGTGTCCCGCAAATAAGATATTTTTTATACCGTCTGCTTTTTGGGAATATGTTTTTAAATCATCTTCATCCCCCCCTACAATAACAAATAAAATATCTGGGTCTTGTATTGCTCTGGCAGCTTCGATAAGCGTGTCTACGCCTTTCCATCGATATAAATTTCCGACATACATCGCTATCTTTTTGTCGACCGGTAAATTAAGTTTCCGTCGAATATTTTCTCTGTCTGCGGTCATGTCGTACTCTTCAATATCAACACCGTTTGGCACGGCAATTACCCTTTTAAAGCCGTTTTCCACTATTTTCCTTTTAGTCCCTTCCGAGTTGCACACCACTTTTATCTCCTTGTTTAAAAGTCTTGAAAAAATTTCCCTTTTCTTTGACCAGTTATGTACATTATAAATCGTCTCGTATTTTTTTACTTGAAAAATAAAAGCAACAAAAATATCACGCGTGTAGACAATCGAATCCTCATCGAATTTTTTAAAAATAAGCGCAAAAGAAAACCAAACCGACTGAAGATAAAACGCCAGGACACCGAGAAAACGGCTCATGAGTATAAAATCAACGGAACCAAGCGTTTCTGTTTTGAAATTTCTTTGCACACCATAATAATCAAAAATATCTTCGGTAAGATCGTTTTTCCTGTATGGATACAGAAGAGAGACTTCATTTCCGAGAGCGGCAAATTTTTCACAGGTCTTAGCTATTTGAAAACCGTGCGCCCGCTGGTTCGGCATCCGGGTATTTACAATGTAAACGATTTTCATACGTTCTTTGATTGAAAAATTTGCTTTTCTTTTTCCCGAAGGAATGGATACGCGGCAATAGTTAACAGTATCGGAACTACAGGAAGACGAAACCGTGCATTTGCCGTCAGACCATTGGAAGGTGTGGTAACCACAAAATACAGGATAATAATCAATGAAACAGCCACAGGAGCAGTTATCTTTTTTTCGCGCAAAAGCCTAGCACACCCGACAAAAAAAGACACCGTCACCGCAACCCAGAACAACCTCATTAAAAGAACGAGAATAAAAGGTGAAAATGCGTAGGAGTAAACTGTTTTTACAAATTCAACGGGGGAAGAGAAGAGGAGCATGATGGCCGGTTTAGAGAGAGGCATGTGCGGAGTGATGCCGGCATTTTGAAGGACCGTGAGCATGCCGTCATGTGTAAAAAAAGTAAACATGTTTATAGCCACAACCTGCGCAATTTCCTTTGGGTAGGGATTTATTATCTCAATAGCTGCTTTATTAAATTGGGAAGCATTTTTAAATGTCAAAATTTCCGAATGAATTCCCGGGCTCTCCAAGAGCTTTTTCTGCTCTAAGGCAAAACTCGTATTGTTATGCACTGCTAAAACCGAAGGCACGAATGTGAAATAGAGATTGAGAGAAGGTATGACAGTCATCCCGGGTGTCCCAAAGACTTTATAATTTCTATAGAGCCACGGCGAGAGCATTGAAAGAAAGATTATTAGAAAAAGCAGACTGTGCGAGATTATTTTTTTAAATGAAACATTTTTCCTGGAAACCCACCACATAATCGGGATTAGGAAGATTGGAAAAAACTGGACTGCGGGTTTTGTAAGTGCTGATATTCCCAAAAAAAATACGCTAAGTAGAAGCAATTTGACACTACCCTTTTCAAGATAAGAAATGAAAGAAAGTATGAAAAGCAAAAAGAGGAAAATAAACAGCGTTTCGCTAAAAAAGATCGACGAAAAAAGCATAAGGTTAGGTTCCAGAGCGAGCGCAATGCCTACAAAAAGGGCGATTTTTTCGGACGGAATGAGTTTGAGGGAAAGCATTCTTCCCAAAACGGGAATGCAAGAACCCATGATGATTTGTGCAATTACAGCAAACACGAAGTTACCGAACAAAAACAGAGATGATGAGAGAAAGAGTGGGTACAAAGGCACATGAATGGGACTTGGCCTGCCAGGAAACAGGGAAAAACCGATTCCATTGGTAATGTTTTTGGCAACCTCGAAGTACCAGTCGGAACCGTGTATCGTACCTTCAAAATCCCCTCCATAAGCAGACAAGTTAATAAAAAACAAAACGACTCTCGCAGACAAAGCGAGTAGAAAAATAAAAAGTGGGATTTTATACTTTTTGAGGAAATACATCAAAGAGAGGAGCTTTATTCTTTTTCGTTATATGGAATCGGCTGAACCTCTTCCCTGCTAAAAATAAATATTTTGTTGAACAAAAAAGAGACAACTGCTGTGATTCCAATGGTAAGAATCTGCGCAACGATATACCAGATATGCACTATGTCTACAAAAAAATACATAAAAGCCACGTTAAGCGCAAGCATCCCCCCTGCCAAAAATACATATTGGATCATCTGAAAGTGTACTCTATGGAGAGAGTGGTCTTTGAATGTCCAAAACTTCTGAAACCCAAAGGAGACAAAAGCGGAAAATATAAAAGCCCATACAACGCCCACAAGATAGGAGATGCCGAACACCTCAACAAATAGGGCGAGCATACCAACCTGAGAACCGGCCGCAATACACCCGGAAACGCCGTATTTGAAGACAACACGAAAATCCCTAAATTGGTCAATCAAGAATTTCACTATTCGCCTATTGTAGCACAGAGAAACCCCTTATACGGCCATCTTCTTCCCGTAGTGTTTTTCCACCATATCAAGCCCTTTTTCCTCTTCTTTGGTGTTTGACCACTCTGTTTTAAAAATATATCCCCGTTCTCCTTCCAGACAATATTTGCTCATACGGTAAAAAGGCGACAACGATTTTACTCTGGGAAGAAGATTGTTCTCCATTATGAGATCTCGAAGCGGTTTATCATTTTGGTTCCAATCGGTCAACTCTTTCATATCAAGTGTCGTAGTAAATTGCCCCTCGCGAGTAAGTGTCGTTCGCGATAAATCGAATGACCCTCCGAGCTTGTCCATCATTTCACGCGTGAAAAATTCAAATGAGCCGCGAAGTCCGAACGGCTTTGGAAGTCCGAGCCATTGTCGTAATCTCCTCTGGGCATTCCCGGTTGAATTCGTCAGGATAAGCCAATCTTCCTGAGGCAGGAGGTCCATAAACATCTGGTCAGTCAGGATAAAATTATCGTCATGTGTTATAAGCAATTTGTCATATTGCTTATAATCGTTTTTCTCGAGCCATTGGTTTGTATTACCGAAATCGCCCATAGTATTTGGTTCAAGCGAATATTTCCATCCTAAAGCTTCAATTTCTGCCACCGTCGCGACTTTGCGGTACAAAAGACGGTCATAGAGACTGCGGCGGTCATATCCCAATTGAGGTAATACATCTTTTTTTTCCTCTATAGCGTAGGAAGGATCTCTGTGCGAAACAACGAACATGTCAACTTGCCATCCGGCCGGCACTTTCTGTTGCGCGATTTGCTCAAAAAACCCTATCGGGAAATGCCATCCGCCCGCTATAACCGCTAGTTTTTTCATAGTAAAATTTTAAAAATTAACAAAATAACCCCTATAGTTCTTAGATTCGTTTAAGATATATCCCTCGGCAGTTGGGAAAATAGATCTCTGTATCAGTATACAAGCCTTTCCAAAAACTTCTAAATGTATACCGACTCCTCAAAAAACCAACAAAATTGAGCTTTTCGCCTCGAAAACGGTGCTTTAGGTTTCGTATTTTTTCTTGCGCGAAGGCAAGGAAGGTAAGCATATTCATAAGCCCTAAAAATACCCTCTTTACTCCAGCCTTATGCATTGCACGAAATATTTGTCTCCATTGTTTGTCCGAAAACTCACGCTCGTTGCGATAAATAAACACAATGCTATTTTTGTCCGCACCGATGTTCACCCAACTTATGTCATTGAGAGCATCAAAAAAATTCACCTTATCGCACTCAAGAAAGACGCTTCGTAGCCGTTCCACGCCTTCTTGTGTGTATTCAGATGCCACAATTTTAAGAGACGGTATTCTTTTTTTGAGAAAATATTCAAACACGCCCCCTCCGGAACCAACTGAGTAGAAAGTCCTTATCCCCTCTTTTTCAATGAGAGTAGCAAGCGCCTCAACGCGTTCCGGGAGCTTGTCGTCCTGTCCGTCTTTCCGCAATGAAAGATCCTTAAGCCACGTTTCCCTATCTTTCGGTATTCGATATCGCGGATGTTTGTCCCGAAGTATTTGCCATCGTCTTACAGCGTCTTTTTCTCCATGTATATTCTCTAAATAAGGATCAGCAACTCCAAAAGAAACATAATGTTTGACCGTAACAGGGAACGGTAAGCTGTTTATATATTTGAGAATCTTAATCATGACTTTCGTCAATCATCAAGAATTATTCAGAGAGTTAAATGTATCAATCACATAAGCAATTCGGCGGACATCATTGACTGAAACATCATGATGAAGCGGCAAAACAAGATATTCGTTTTCCAACCTGTCCATATTGGGGAAAGATTTCTTCCCACCGAAAATCGTGTACTTGTCATTTCTATAGTGATAAACACCGCTTTCAATTCCATTCTCGGCAAGATATTTTTTTAATTCGTCTCTCTTTGTCGTAAACACTGTCGCAAACCAGATATGGGCGTCGATGCCATGTTTTCTATACTCTTCTATCAGCCCTTTACGGTGAGTAATGAGAGAATCAATAACTTTCAAATTCCCCAAAGCAATCGCGGCGTTCACGTCATTCATATGATATTTATATCCCGCCTCTACAAGGTCAGCATCTCCTTGTTTTTGTTTTAAATCACGGTCATACCCGAACCATCGCAGTCGGCGCGCTTTCTTGTCGAGTTCGACATCTTTGCATATTAAAATTCCGCCGTCCCCTGATGTAAGTATTTTAATCGCCTGCAAAGAGACGCAAGTAAAATCGGCTTTTCCCCAGTAATCGGACCCGACAGCTTGAGCGGCGTCCTCAATAAGGAGAATATTTTTTCTCTTTGCCAGTTCCACAAGTTCTTTTAATCCCCTGTTGTTTCCACCAAAATGCACGAAGACAATCACTTTTGTTTTTGGTGTTATTTTTTTCTCAACATCACTTACCGAAATATTGAGGTCGTTTTCAATATCAGCAAAAACGATTTTTGCTTTTCGGCGGACCAAAGGAATGTTTGTTGCGGTACACGTAAGAATCGGAGTGATAACTTCATCACCTTCGTTTATTCCAGCAAGTTCGTAGGCTAACTCAAGAGCAGTTGTGCCGGAATTGAGACTACAAACATGCTCCGTATTAAACTTTTCGCCAAACTTCTTCTCAAACTCTTTGACACGCGGTCCTTCGGCAAGTTGGCCGCTCCGAAGCGTTTTTACGGCATTCCAGACGGCATACCAGCTTACATAGGGCTTAAAAAGCTTTATTTTCCTCATAGAATAAAGCAATTTTATCACACAAAGTCAGGGCGCTCTACCCTCATCATTTAGAGAAGATACCTTTGACAAGAGCAGTTTTTGTGATATAATGCGTTTCAGAACTTTGAAAATAACTTCTAACACGTAAAGGAGAGGGGTGTGCGAGTGAAAAATTCCTTTGAGGATTTAAGAAAAAAATTCAGGGAGTTTTATGTCGTTGTAAGAGATGGCCATGAACAGTCGAAGCGTGCCCACCGCGGACACGGCTTGGACCACGACGTCACAGTCGCCCAGATTGCGGTCATGATCGCACCGGACGAAAGAACGGCGGAAAAAGCCTGGTGTGCGGCAATGCTTCACTCGACCGACAGATTGGTTGAAAAAGGAAACAAGGAGAAGGAAGAGGCCCATATGAGAGCCAATCTCAAGTCTCTTCCGGAAAGATACTTCACTTCCGAAGAGAAAGAGGAAATCTTCCTTTCTGCTTATCGCCATGAGGAGTTAAACCAAGATGATCAATCTGTCACACAGCACGTGCTGATGGATGCCGACCGTCTGGCAAATCTGATGCCGGCAGTCATAATCCGAGCAGGCCAGTTATTGTCAGATATCCCCGCCCTTGAGCTTGAATACTTGGAAGGCAAAAGAAATCCGAAAACAACGTACCACGAACCAAAAAGTGTTCTGGACGATCTCCGCAACAATGTTGCGGAATATACTCCTAAGCTTCGCATGCCTAAGGCAAAAGAGCTTGCGATGAAGTATGTTAAGAGGCTTGATTACTTTATCAAATCTCTTGAGAGAAGTTATGAGGAGTTAGACCTGGTTGGAATTTCACTTTAAAGTGAAATTCCAACCAGAACGGGAGCAGAAATTCTGCTCCCGTTTTTTTATTACGACAAGCGAGCGACATCGCGTAAAAGATTTGCTTTTACATGATTCGCGAGTGAAGTCGTAACAAAGGATTACTATCCTTTATAGTTTAATATTTTTTGAAATGAAATCCGCGTGCTCCTTTATTATCGGACGGGGCAATTTCTTGAAGAAACGAATGTCTGTCGCATCCCCATCATGCTGTAGAGTCCCGCCCTTAATCACAGCCAAGAAACAGATGCTTATGGGGTGGCCTATGTCTCCTTTAAAATTAGGATATTCAATAATTCCGAGTATCTTTTTAGGTTCCACTTTCAAACCTGTTTCCCTAAATGCAATACGTTTAACTGCATCCATAAGCCTTTCTTTAAGCATTAGAGTCCCTCCTGGGAAATGCCATTTCCCTTTTGCCGGCCTAATATTGCGTTTTGTTAAAATAATCCCTTGGGAATTAATAATGCAGGCTTCGATGCAGAGACGGGGAACGCGTGAATATATCTTGTTAAATTCTTTCAGAGGAATTTTTTGTATTTTTTTCATGGTAATAGGTATTCTTGTAATCCTTCTTCAAATGAATACAGCGGCTTCCACCCAAGCATTTTTATCCGCGAATTATCCATTTGGTATTTCATATCCATTCCCGGGCGATGAGAAGTATGGGTCTTTATTTTTTTTCCGGTTACCTTCTGCACTTTCTCAATAAGTTCCTTCGCGGTAAATCCGTCATTCAACGTTACGTTGAATACCCCGAGTCCTTTTTCAAGGATGAGGTCGACCGCCGGCGGAATGTTTTTTATGTAGATATATTCGCGATATCCCTTCCCTTCCTCGTGAAGCGGGATGGAATATCCTTCTTCAATACTTTTTTTTATGGCAGCCATGATTTTTGTGCTGTCCTGACGGGGTCCAAAAACATTGCAGAAACGTGTTTCGGCGGTTTTATTCTTAAGAGTCGGGTAGGTATTTTCGTAGGAAACCCGTATGAGAGAGCCTGTGGCTTTGGCACACGAATAAGGGTTTTTGGGAAGTATGATTTCGTCTTCGCGCATACGGTGTTCACATTCTCCATACACCTCATCGGTAGAAACATACAAAATCTTTTTAAGGTGTGGAAGGTTGCGGCACGCTTCAAATACATGCAAGGTGCTCAAAATATTTTTACGCAGTGTTCGATACGGTTCGCGAATTGAGTAGTCGACATCGGTAACAGATGAGGCATGAATGATATAGTCGGGTTTTTCCGTGAGAATAATGCCAACGACTTTTGGGTCAGCCATGTGGTAATGGTAATGCGTAAAAGAACCGTCAATGATTTCCGGGCGGCTTCCTTCGGAAAGATTGTCAATCACTACAACCTCCCAGCCTTTCCCAACAAAATATTCCGTAACATGAGAAAAAATAAAACCAAGCCCGCCAGTGATGAGAATTTTTGGTGTTTTTCCCTTTTTGCCGCCGAAGGTTCGCAGTAATTGAAGTATTTTCGCCTGAATAGTTCGTATTAAGGTAACAATCATAATTTTTGGAATATAACGTATTTTTTACAAGATTGCAAAAGAAATACCGGTTATGCTAAGGCATTAAAAGCGCTGAGATGTCTTGTGCAAGGCGTGAAAGCGTGTGGTGTGAAAGCACGTATGCTCTCCCCTTCTTTCTTATTTCTTCATACTCGCCGGAATCTCCGTTCTGGAGAACAGATTCCAAAATAGAAGCAAGTGAAACCGCATCATCCTGTTTGACCAGGGTTTTTTGAAACACCGCGTCGGAAATGAAATTGTTCGAAAACACCGTTAATGACTCACAGGCCATCGCTTCCAATATTGTCTTGTCAAAGCTTCCTGTAGGCGTCAAATTTACAAATATACCGTAAGTATTGAATATGTCGGGAACTTTGCTGTTGGGAATACCCTCATGAAATTCCAACTTGTTTTTTGAGAGAAGTACTTTTCCTTGTTTCCGTAACTGTTCGCTATACGCCGCATCACGCTTAGGGGTATCGCCATAAATTGCGGCCTTGAAATCTATCCCCCTTTCATCAAGAAGAACGAGTGCCGAAATGAGCACGTCTATTTTCTTAACCGGAGATATTCTGCCCAAAGAAAGAATAGCTTGGTTGTTCTTTTGTATTGAAGGATTTTTTTTGAAGACTTCCTCATCAATACCGACCGGCATGATTTTTGTTTTTTTGAAGCGCACGGTATAGGAAGATTTGGAGGTACAACAAACCGCATTGGAGAGAAATACCGCCATATCTGTAAGAAAATTACCTTGCGAATGATTCCTCCAAAGAATTATTTTCTTTCCCATCAGTTTCCACAGTTTCCATCCGAGTAATACATATTCCTGATTCATGTGCACAAATACCGCGTCATAGTTTTTCCTTTCTAAAATAATGTATTTGTAAAAATTAAATATGTACTTGAACTTTGATTTTCCTTTTTCTTTTCCAAGAGAAAATACTCTGGTATTTTCCGGAAGACTGTGTTCCCCTTCCTGCAAACACACAACTGTCAATTGCTCAGAGTGTTTGGAAAATTCTTCTATCCATCGGTGGAAAAAGCCGAGCATGCTGTCGTTCTTATCTACCTTTTGTGTCAAAATTAAAAGCTTCATATAAGTGTTTTTTTCCACGCTTCCGCCCATTCCTCTTTCGAAAGAAGCTGGAGTGTGAGCTTCCCGTGTGCATTTGAACTTAGTGTGTCAATAATAGTTTCGGCAAGTTTCTCTCGCGGAACAACGATGGCCCCGGCTTCTCTTGCAATACCTACATCAGGAGATATAACAGGAACACCAATAGAAAGTGCTTCAACGATACTCATCCCCCAGCTTTCAGCATGTGATGTGGAAAAAACAATGCGTGTCTCCAGTAAATAAGGAGTCGGATCGCACCATCCCGGAAATTCGACGGGTAATCCTTTTGCCTCTTTCCTTAATATTTTCTCCAAAGAACCGGAGCCAAGCATTATAAGTTTTGCATTTGGCACCTCTTTATATACTCTTCTGAAAACAGATAGTGCAAACAATGGATCCTTTTCGCCTTCGAATCTTCCCAACCAAAGCAGCGTAGGCAGTGGATCTGAAATACGTCTGTTTATATAATTCTGAGAAACTTTTTGAAAATGTTCCCAATTAACATATACAGGAAGGACAAATATGGGTTTAGTAGTACCAGTATCTTCCACTTGTTCTTTAATCCTTTGCGAAACAGCTCTAATAGAATCGGCATGTTTAAGAACAAAGCGGGCAATCAAATTCTTTAAAAAACTTTGTGAAGAAAGATCAGCATGCACCTGAACATTGAACCTTGCGTTGATACGGCGTGCAATTAACCACGAGAAAAGACCTCGCCAAAAAGGATCCTGCGACGTAACCACATCAAATTTTCCCTCGGGGATTTTTGGCCATATTGAACCATTCCCCCAGAAAACCGTGGACAGCTTTTCAACACTTTTTGCCTGGAGGTCAAAACGCGGATGTCCCGGGGCAAAATTTTTATCTCCTGTAATTACTAAAACTTTCATATATTTAATACGTTCAATACTTTCTTAACCAAGTTCTTTTGCAAGTTCCGACAGCATCCTTTCCTCACTGAAATCTTTTATTTTCTGCTTGCCGTTTAAAACAAGCTGCTGTGTCCAGTTCTTGTCTTCAAATACTCGAAGAATTGCATCGGTAATTTTGTCTCCTTCATCGTAACGAGTGAGCATGCCGTTTACCCCATCGACAATTATTTCCTTATTCCCTCCGGCATCTGTTGTTACTATCGGGGTTTCAAGCGCCATAACCTCGAGGAGCTGATGCGACATTCCTTCATAGGAAGTATTCAATACAAATGCATCAGCGGCTCTTATATATTCAAAAAGTTCACCCTGCGGCTTCCTGCCTATGAGTACGATATTCTTATCCATCTTATTTTGATTAATCAATGTTTCCAGATAGGATTTATCCGGTCCTTCACCGACAATATAAAGTCTGGTATCCGGATATTTGGAAATGAGCTTTGGCATTACAAATGTGATGAGTTTGGCAAACCCCTTCCATGGGACGAGACGGCCGGCGCTTACCAGCATATGGCCGGTGAGTCCCAGTTTCTTGCGTATTGATTCTTTTTCTCCCGGAAGTGACGGAGCGTCGAAAGAATTATAGACAACATTTATTTTATCTTTCCCAATGCCCCAATTTATAATGATTTTTTTGAGATAAAAACTTGGAACAATGATTTTATCCGCATGATACGCGACAAAAAATTGAGTTTTTTTCAAAATACGCACCAAAAGAGGGTATTTGTCATATTCCGTCGAGAAAGCATCGAGAAGGTCGGTCACTCCAGATCTTTGAGACCCTTGCTCCCACGCATAGTCACCGACAATAATAAGCACGAATTTTTTCCTAAGTATTTTTGCCGCAAACAGTGACGGCAGCCCGACGCTCACCGGATCTTGGGCAAGGATAATATCCGCCCGAATGCCTTTGAATAAAACGAGAAAGAAATAAAAAATATGCCTTACAATCTTCGGGAAACGCAGCACGTCGCCAAATTTGGCAATAGATATAGGAAATCCAAGTTCTGGAAATTTTTTCTCCAGAAGAGCGGTGCGTGTTGCGGGTCCTCCCACTTGCGGAGGGTATAACGGAGTTGCGATGAGGATTTTTTTATTTTTGTTCATTGCTTTATCTTATTAAAAATTTTTCCCTTGTACCATTTTATTTCAGCCGCCAAACCCTCCTCCAAAGAAACCCGAGGACTATATCCCAACAGGGCTTTGATTTTCCCGATATGAGCCGATGTCTCAAACTGATCCCCCCGTCTGCGGGGAAGGATTTTGAGTTTTGCTTTTTGTCCCATAATTTTTTCGACTATTTGCATTCCTTCTCCGGTTGTCGCCGTTTTATCGCTTCCCATATTGAAAATTTCACCATTAACTTTTTCCAAATTGTTAAGCGCCAAAATACAGCCGTCAACGATATCTCCGACATATGTATAGCTACGAACGTGGTACTCGCTGCCCGTAAAAAAGGATACTTCTTTGTTTTCTAAGATTGATTTGATGAGACGATGATAAAACTTTTCCGGGCGCTCCCGCTCTCCATATACCGAGAAGAATCTTAAAACCGAAACAGGGATTTCGAGGTCACGATAATATGACATCGCGAGCTGTTCCGCGGCAAGCTTGGTTACACCATAATAGGATGTAGGCTTTGGTTCCGTTGTCTCATCACCGTCGGCACGCACTCCGTATACTGAAGACGTAGATGCCTGAAAAAACATTTTAAGTTTAGAAGATTTTTTGGATGATTGAAGCAAGCGTTCCGTTGCAACAATGTTGTTGTTCAAATAGTCCTCAAATGGCGTGGTTGCGGAAATGCCCGGCTGCGCTGCCATGTTAAAAATAACATCGACACCTCTTACAATATTATCAATAGGGTCGTTAACTAAATTTTTAAAAAAAATCTTCCCGCCTTTTTCTTCAACATCTTTTGCGTTAATTTTTTTGATTTCCGGAGAATAATAATCGGTTAACGCGTCAATGCCGACAACTTCATGCCCCAAGCCTAAAAGGCGCTCAGCTAAGTGAGAACCTATTGCACCGGCTACTCCCGTCACCAAAATTTTCATCTTATTTTGTGCCCCATGTGTGGCCGTTTAATCGCACGGCTTAATGGAAGTTTGTTCCCACAATTTATCACAAAAAGGCCTATAAATAAAGCTAAAATAAAGATTCGAATTTTTTAAATTCGTAATCAGGACAGAGTTCTCTGAAACCCGCGTGTGAGGTCTTCGGCAATGCCATTCCAGTAATATTTATCACAGACGAGATTTTTGGCGTTTGCCGAAATCTGTCCTGAAAGGGAAGCGTCTTCCAGGAGGCGTGTAACTTTCGAAGCGACACTTTGAGGATTTCTGGTTTCGCAAAACAGGCCGGTGGGTTCGTGGTCGGGATTTGCATCCGGGTCAAAAAGAAAATCAACAATTCCTCCAACAGGAGTTCCGATAACGGGGATTCCCGCGGCCATTGCCTCAAGAAAAGAATTTCCAAGACCTTCGGAAATCGATGGACGGACAAAAATATCCCCGAGCGAGAGGTATTTTGGAATTTCTTCATACGGAACGGCTCCGATGAAATGCGTTCTTCCTTTAATCTTTTTCTCCTTCGCAAGAATTTCAAGGGAGTTTCTCTCGGGACCGTCTCCTACGACAAGAAGGTGTACGTATTCGGGCAAAAACGAAAGTGACCGGATTGTGTCGGCTACGGCATTTTTAGGGACGAGTCGTGAAGTGGTAATAAGAAATTTTGTTTTTTCGTCCGCAGGCAAATTATGGCGTGTACGCAATTCGGCAAGCTCTATCGTGGCATACCCTTTGAAAAATCGGGCGACATCCACTCCGTTCGGAATAACTTCCGCTGTTTTTGAAAAACCTTCCGATTTTGCGTGAGCCGCAAGAAAATGCGAGATAGCGTGTATATAATCGGCTTTTTTGAAAATAAGACGGAAAAGCGGCAAAAGAATGTTCATACGGCGATGTATGTGCTCAACAGAATCCCCTTCTTGAAGATTAAGGAGAAAGGGAATGCGGAAATGGACAAGCTTGAAGAATAAAGCGGCGAGGCCCGCATACGCGGCCATGATTGACCACACCGCGTCATATCGTTTTCCCGCGTGCATCCAGAGTGCTTTGAAAAACGCAAGAAAAGGAAACAAATATTTGTTTATGGAAAAAGGAAACGCAATGACTGAGTGATTCGGCGCGTCGCCGGCAAAACCGATACGGTGCACCCGCACGTTTCCGATATCTTCAACTGCAGGGAGCGCCCGATCGATACGTAAAGTAATCATGTCGAATTCAAAATTGTTTCCCATGCGGTCGGTTAATTCTTTTACGGCAACCTCCGCGCCTCCGACATACGGAAAATACGTAAGAGAAAAAATAAGAATGCGTTTCATTCCGTCAAAATGTTTGATAGTGTTTGCTCCCTGTTTCATTCAATTATTGTTATTTCGTCCGCCTCATTTTTTTTCGGCTTTGCAAAAAAGATAAAGGCGATCGGGATACCGACAACCGCGCCAAGGCCTACGAGCCATGGCATAAGAGGGCTTTCTTTAGCCGCAAGAGCGGCGGTTTGTTCTGTTTCAGACACAATACTTTCAGGCGTTATACTAGCAGATTTTTCGGGAAGAACATATGCTTGTTTTGTTGTTTTTTTCTCCGATACGGATGGAGTTTTTTCATCAATTTTTTCTTCCTGAGGTGAAGGAGGGGAATCTGTGATTTGAGAAGTAGACTGGATTGGTGGGGTTTCTTGTAATTGCTCTTCCGAAACGGTAACTGAAATCGTATCGGAAGCAGTTTGTCCTTCGTAAAATACATTTAACGCAACCGTGTATGTTCCTTTGGACGTGTAGGTATGGGAGACATTTTTCCCCTCACTTCCCTGCCCGTCTCCAAATGTCCATATGTATTGAGCTGAGGTAAACAGGTCATTGTCTTTTTTTGCCTGCCCTTCAAATATTATCGGTTTACCGATAGTTGTTTGCGTACCACTCGTAATAGAGGCAGAGAGCACGAATAAAGGCGTCTGTGTCGAAGACTGTTCCGTTGAATTTGTGTCCGTGGTGGAAGGTACCGGCGAATCCGCAGAGGATGTATTTGTCATTCCCGGCGTCGGAGATGAAGCACCCCATGTCCCATTTATTTTTTGCAGGGAATTACCGTCTCCTTTTGCTCCCATTGTTTCCGAATACGCTGCGGAGTCGCGTACAAGACCTTCGGCGTCAATAAGACTTACCGTTGTATTGGTATTCTTTAAGCTCATTGCCGTGTCTATAATTGTCGCGGAAAAACCAGAGTGATCAACAATAAATTGGTGTGCGTCAGCCGCGAGAATAAAAAATGTTCCGGGTGAAATCGTAAATGAACCCTGTCCACCGTTTTCCACTGAGGGTTCATTGAATAAATGGTTTGAGCCATCATTAAATCTCCATCCGTCCTGACCCCCGGAAAGGACAACATCTTCCGGTCCCTGATTATATATCTCCACCCATTCCCTTCCCGTATCCGATCCCGGAGACGGCAAGTCATACATAATTTCGGTTATTTCAAGTGCGGCAAAGGAATGCAAAGGAAAAAGAAGGAGAAGTGGAACGAAAAAACGCATAGTGTTATTTATCGTCTTCCAGAACTTTTTTTAAGGTAGATTCCGGAATTTCTTTGGGATGTCCAGACTTCCCTGTGCCTTCTACGGGCGGTTTGGATTCCGTTGATTCTTTCTTGGGCTCTGCCGGCTCTTCTTTTTCGCTTTTTGCCAAAACATCCGCAAGCGCTTCTTTAAGTTCGGAGAGACTTTTTTGCGTCGGTCCTTTATTTTCTTTTTTCTTTTGCTGATATGCAGGAGAAAGAGTGTTGAGAGATACAGGAACGGGCGTGGGGATAGGCACAGGAGAAGAGGACGGAGGCACCGGATATTTTTTCACTGGCACACTATTTTCTCCGGAGCGAAGCGCAGAAAAAGGATTCGGCCGTTTTTCTTCCACAGGTCTTGCCTGTTGGTTGTTAAATGCGGGACGTTTGTTGTTTTCTTCCTTTTTGATGGGTTCGTGCCAGTTTCTGATATATTCCTCGACAGTAGTCCGTGTCTGAGCGAATGCCTGGCGCGAGTGTTCGATAATCTTGTCCTTGTATGATGTCGAAGGGCGGTCAATCGGAGGAAGAGTGGTGGCGGAGAATGGAGGAGAAGTGACTCCCTCAATCATCAGCTTCAGATAGATTTGGGTGAAGCCGAGGTTCACCATGTCCTCGAGTGTAAACTCCGGAGAAAATTCTTTTTCTAGAACTTCGGCGTCATAGGCACCAACACGGAAAATAACCATCGTGCCCACGTTTCCAAAGACAGCGGCGCGCACTTCTTCGGACATCTGCTCGATATACTGATGCGCTATAGTAAGGCTCAGTTTGTATTTTCTCGATTCCGAAAGAATGTCGGCAAACGATTCGTTCGCAAACGACTGGAATTCGTCGACAAAAAGATAGAACGGCGGAAGACTTTTCATTTGGTTTTCGCTTGCATCCGCCCTTGACATCGCCCCGAGATATATTTTGGTAATAAGCATGCTTCCCAAAAGATTCGCGTTCGCTTCCCCCACCCGGCCTTTTGAAAGGTTGATGATGAGTATTTTTTTCTCATCCATCACTTTTCGCAAATCAAACGTCGATTTCGGCTGTCCGATGATGTTTCGCACAAGTGGGTTTGAAATGAATTGTCCGATTTTATTTTGAATAGCCGCACCGGCTTCTTGCATATACCTATCTCCATATCGGGCAAACTCGTCGGTCCAAAACGCCTTGACCGAGGGGTCGGTGATGTTTGCGATAACTTTGTTTCGATAGTCTTTGTCGGCAAGCATGCGGTTAACACCGATAAGTGTTGAGTCCGGATATTCAAGAAGAGCCAGCAAAATGTTCCCCAAAATATATTCCATGCGCGCCGACCATGCGTCTATCCATATCTTCTTGAACGCGCTCATCAGGCCGTTCGCTACGAGGTGGCGTTTGTCGGGTCCAACATCCTCCATAACATTGAAAGAAATGGGATGGTCGGTATCAAAAGGAGCAAAGTAAATAACGTCTTTTGCCCGCGATTCGGGAACATAATCCAAAAGAAGTTCGGCGGTCTTGCCATGCGGGTCGACAAAAGCCATGCCTTCACCGTTTTGTATATCTTGGATGGCCATGTTTTCAAGCATGGTGGACTTACCCATTCCGGTTTTCCCAATGACATATACGTGACGTGAACGGTCTTTGAGTTTTATGCCGAACTTCTGTTTTCTGCCACGTGCATCGGTTTCGGCAAAATATATGACTTTATTTTCATCGTGCATAGAAACAAATTTACCCAAATTATATAATTTTAAGGGCTAAATTAAAACTCCCGAAAGGTGAAAGTGTTTATTCGTCGGGAAGAGCGGAACCGGGGGTATACGTATTTGCCGCGTCCCACAACATCCATGAATCAAGCCCGGCATCATAGGTCGCTTGAATTTGAGCCCGGACCATTTCCTTTGTATATACCGCCCCCAAATCAAAATCCTGAAGCCAGGGCCTGATTTTTTCAGGAGTTGTACTTGCCCTTTTTACCGCGGAATCAAGAGAATATCGAACCACTTCGTACGGTTTTTCGGAGGGATTTGAAAACCCGAGAAAGGTTTTCGGATAATGAGAGGGATACACCATCGGTGCGACAAAATCAAAAAAAGGAAGCGTGTATTCAAGCACTTGTCCGATGTTGAGATCGTCGTAGTTTGTTGCCGTCATACCAAACAGGTCCGCGGAAAGTATCGCCCCGGTTCCCGAGAGTTTTTCTTTAAGATACGAAAAGAATGCTTCAAGAGCATGGGCTTTGCCGAACTCCGGATCTGAAACAATCATCTGTTCACTCCACGGATAGTAAATATCGGACATATTGCCGTCGGAAGGAAAACGAATATAGTCGAAATTGAGTTCGTCAAAACCTGCTTTGTAAGAAAGTATACCGAGGGCAACGATGTAGTCCCAGTATTCACGGGCCGATACATCAATAAAACTCAGTCCTTTATAATCCTTCCAAACAGTTCTGTCATTCTTTTGAACCGAAAGATCGGGGCGTAATTTTGTCATGACCGGATCCTGAAAAACGCTGATTCTTCCGATAACATATATTTCCTTTTCATGAAGCGAAGCGATGAATTCACGCATGTCTTGCGCAAAACAGTTTTCCCCTTCCGCATCGGAAAAACGTGCGTCATTGGTTTCAAACGAGATGCCCCCGCTGTAATCCTTGATATCGATAATAACAGCGTTAAGTTCCGTCGTATCGATAAGATGGACAATATTTTTTCTGAAAGATGGCGTACCGGCGACGCAAGCCGTCATGTAGACGGCTTTAAGCGGACGGGGAAGTATTATGTGGGTAGCGATAATCTCTTTCGGTTTGGTAACGGGTGCTTCAACCCCCTGTGGCACATGTGCGGTGTAAGAAAGTGAAAATAGGGTGGTCGCCCCAAAATAAAATAAGAAAAAGAAAATGATACCAAGAAAACCCCCGATAATAATCCCTTTGGGGAAATGCCTACGCGCCATGGAGTGTCCCGTTTTGCTTTTCTTCCGTGGCAGGAGGAGTTATATCACTAATGATATGGGAAATGGGTTCGGGAACCGGGGCCGCAGGAACAATGTTTTCTCCTGTCTCTTCTTTCACCTTTTTACGCATAACTCTCTTCTTCCCGCCAACAGATGGGGAATTTTCAACGAAAGCCTTTTCACGCCTGAGGACCCACGCCTTCCCAGTCGAACGCTTTGGCCCTTTTAAGGAAAAGGATAGAAAAATGACGTAGAGGCCGATAATGACGTAGAATACCGTCTTCCACAGGGCCGGGAAGCCCAAAAAAGGCATAATAACAACAAGGGCACCCGTTATGAAAAGAAAGCGGTGGGATAGAAAGTTCATAGCGAAGATGCCCTTTAGTATACCTTAGGCGGAAGGAAAAGAAAAACAGGCCTTTAGTTGAGCAATAAAGGGTATTAACCGCAGGGCAAGCCCTGCACCCATTTGGTGCTCGAAGACTCGCTCTCTCCCGCCCCAGAGGGGCGGGGTATTAAATCCTTTGTTACGACTTCGACTCGGACGCTGTGTACAATCGGAATTGTCCAC
>JAUYHB010000014.1 GCA_030690305.1 bacterium
AAGCCCTGCACCCATTTGGTGCTCGAAGACTCGCTCTCTCCCGCCCCAGAGGGGCGGGGTATTAAATCCTTTGTTACGACTTCGACTCGGACGCTGTGTACAATCGGAATTGTCCACGCGCTCCTCGCTTGTCGTAATAAAAGTTGAAGACATGGGCTTTTTTGCTGTCGCTAACTCGGAAGTGCAAACATCAGAATGTTTTCTCTTCTCTCGTCGCGCTAAGCAATAATTCCCCTATTTTGTATATATCTCCCGCCCCAATAGTAAGGATAAGGCTGTTTTTGTCTGAAAATTCTTTTTTTATTCTTTGTACCATCAGATTTTGGTCGGTAAAAGCCGCTGCGGGGATATTTTCGTCGGAAAGCAGCTTCGCCAGGGTATTGGAAGAGATTGCTGGGTCGAATTTTTCCCGGGCGGCGTAAATAGGCGCTAGAAAGACCTCATCAGCCACTCTCAGAGATTCAACAAATTGTGGAAGGAGGATTTTTGTCCGGCTGTACAAGTGGGGCTGGAAGATGACAACAAGCTTTTTATTCGGAAACATGGCGCGAGCGGCCGAAAGGGTAGCGGAAATTTCCGTCGGATGGTGACCGTAATCGTCGTAGACCAATGCGCCGTTTTGCATCTCACCTTTATACTCAAATCGTCGCCACGTGCCCTTGAACTCGGAAAGCGCAAGAAGGGTTTTATCTTTCGTAACACCAATAATATCCCCTACTGCCTGTGCAGCTTGGGCATTCAAAAGATTGTGGGCCCCCGGAACAGAAAGTTCTGCTTTTGGATATGATGTGTAATCTACGATTTTTGCTTTTGTATGTTCGATAACGGGATATATGAGCGGGTCTGCAGGGTTACAGACAACTGTGCCGTCTTTGGGAAGTTTTTGGACAAATTCCCTGAAAGCGCTTTGAATATCGTTTATGTCTTTGTAGTAATCAAGATGGTCGTTGTCTATATTTGTGATGACGATAATTTTTGGATGTATGTTTAAAAATGAGCGTTTGTATTCACATGCTTCGACAATAAAGTAATCGCTATTTCCTGCGATAAAATTGCTTTTCTCATCGAGGAGAAAGCTTCCTACGATAACAGTCGGGTCAAGTTGCGCATCGAGAAGAATTTTTGCAATCATTGCGGTTGTTGTTGTCTTTCCATGAGTGCCGGAAACAGCAATGGTATATTTGTCTTTTGAAATCAATCCGAGGAGCTCGGGGTATGAAAGCACCGGCAATCCTCTCTTTTTTGCTTCCAGAAATTCCGAATTGTTATTTGAAATAGCGATCGTGTATACAATGAGTTCGGTATTTTCCGGAATGTTTTTTGCACCATGTCCTTGGGATATGCGCGCACCCAATTTTTCCAATTCTGTCGTGATTTTTGAGACAGAAAGGTCGGAACCCGAGACTTGTTTTCCTTGCAAGAGAAACATTCGCGCAACAGAAGATACTCCGATACCGCCAATACCAATAAAATGGGCGGCGGATATGTTTTTCAAGTCAACACTCATAATTGTTTTATCAAACGGTTAAATTGCTCCCCCCTGTCAAACTCATTCTTAAACAACCCAAAAGAAGCAAAAGCAGGGCTAAGAAGGATAATATCCCCTTTTTTGCTTCCACGTAGAGCTTCTTGCAAAGCTTCTTTCAAGCTCTGCACACATTTAGTGGGAACAGACAGGTCTTTGATGCCTTGTGAAATTCTATCTGTTCCAGAACCCGGCAAAACGATAAGTGATTTTACATACGCCGGAATCTCCGACAGCAATTGCGTCATTTCGATTTTTTTATCCGCTCCGCCCATAATCAAAATGATGTTTTTCTTATGTGAAAGGGCTTTAAGCGCTGCGAGTGTTGCGTGGGGTGTTGTCGCGGTCGTATCGTTATATATTTTAATTCTTTTATATATCTTTATTAATTCCATTCTGCCTGAAACTCCCTTGAAATTTTCAACGGCTTTTTTTGTCACGGCCTTTGGAATTTTTAAAACATCCGCCACAGCGACTGCAAGGGAAATATTTTCTTTATTATGCTGTCCAAGCAAATGCGCTTTCCATGTTGAAGGAATGCGTGCGGGAGAAATAATCTTTGACTGTATTTTTCCCCCGTATGTTTTTCGTATCATAGAAGAAACATGTTTTCCCAATACAAGAAAATCTTTCTTTTTTTGATAGAGAAAGACATTTGCCTTATCTTTTAAGTACACACGCATATCGCCTTTATAGTAGTTGAGGTGGTCTTCCATAAATGTCGTAAAGACTGCGATGTGAGGACTAATCCTTGAATCGCCGAAGCCCTGCAGCTGCCAGGAATCCAACTCCAAAACAACAAGGTCTTTCGGTTTTGTTTTCTTAAGAAGGGGCAGTGTGGCAATCCCTTTCACATTGCCACCAAGGTATACGTTTTTCTCTGCGGATTTGAGTATTTCGTAGACAAGATGAGTGACTGTCGATTTGCCCCGGGTACCGGTAATTCCGATAATTGTCGCGGGAGAAAGTCGGGTAAATAGTGAGGTGCTCATTTTAACGGGAACAGCGTGTTTTCGAGCTTCCGCAACATATGGAGAATCAAGAGGTACGCCAGCGGCTTTAATCACTAAATCAACACCATTAAAATCCTCAAGCCGGTGACCGCCAAGATGGTAAGTGATATTTTTAAATTTCTTGAGTTTTTTTAGGCTTGGCAGGAGCTCTTTTTCTGTTTTTAAATCCGTAACAATGAGGTGTTGTGCGTATTGAGCCAAAAAAGCGATGTCACCCACCCCGCGCCCAAGAAGACCAAGCCCCATAACAGTCATTCTTTTACCCTTAAAAAATTCCTTAAAATCCATTGACTTACTATAACAAAAACCCCGCTTCTAAAAATAAGAAGCGGGGTAGATAAAGCAGCATTACATCTCGACATTTACCTCTATTGAGGCGTTGAGGTCGTAGAGGTAATAGTCCGGACCCATAACACTTTCCCGCATCTTGTGGAGCCAATGACCTGCTCCGTCTTTTTCCGATGCAAGGAGATGAAACCTGTCGATTTCTCCTAAATAACCCAAAACACCACAGTTATAGTGTTTAGTATATGAGTCAATAAAGGTTAATCTTTTCACGAAATTTCTTTCTATCCACCAGTTACTTTCACCTTCTGGCCAGACAATAAAAACTCTAATGGTATAGGCGCCTAGAACAGGCAGATGAAGATAGGTCATTCCCTTGTCAAAAAGACAAACTTCCCGTCTTGCTTCCTTCATGAAACCATCTGGTATCTTTCTCAAACCACAAGCAAGAAGAAATAGACGGGAAGAAAGAAAACTCCTTTGAGACCAGACAAACTCACGAGCTGGTTCTTCAAGGTGCCAAGCAATTCGCAGTTTTCGTTTTGCTTGATGTGGATTTTCAAATGCAACAACAAAGGGGGAAACTGTTTTTTCAATTGTTTTAGATTCCACGTAAAACCTCCTTCCTTCCGGGGTTAAGGTTATTTTCCAAATTTAAAGAACATCTGATTTGAGCAGACATTAACACATAAAAACGGGAGGGTCAAAGGTTAACGAATTTATTTCACAGTAAACACTTCCCCGCCAGACATGAAATTATTCACGTTTTGGATTGTTGTATCGGTAATGCGACGTAATGCCTCATTAGTATTAAAAGCGTTATGCGGGGTAACAATCACATTTGGCATATCAATAAGCACATGGTCGGCAAGAACGGTTTTTAAATCATGCTCTTTATAGTGTCCTTCCGTGAGAAGATGCAGTTCGTCTTTTATAGCTCCTTCTTCTTCCAGGACATCAAGCCCGGCGCCTGCAATGATTCCTTTATTGAGAGCATCCACAAGAGCGGTGGTTTCTATAATTCCTCCTCTGCTTGTATTGATAAGATATGTTCCTTTTTTCATAAGAGAAAAAGCTTTTCCATTCAACAGATGGTGCGTGCTTTCCATATATGGAACATGGATAGTAATTACATCACTTTCTTTGAGTACGTCTTCAAAAGATTTGTAGGAGAAGCCGAATTTTTTTGCGGAATCTTCGCTGGGATACGGATCGTAGGCGATAACATTCATGTCAAAGCCTTTGGCAATCTGGATGACATTTTTCCCGATTTTTCCCGTCCCAATAACCCCGATTGTTTTTTTGTTGAGGTCAACTCCCCGAAGACCAGTGAGAGCGAAACTTCCTTCTTCACGCACCCTATCGTAACTCTCATATATTTTCCTTGTCAAAGACAGAAGGAGCGCAAATGTGTATTCTGCCACCGTTTCTTCTCCGTATGCGGGAACGTACGCCACCGTAATTCCCCTTTCTTTTGCCGCAGCAAGGTCGATATGGTCGTATCCGGTTGAGCGAGTGGCGACAAGTTTTAGATTCGGGAATTTATTCAGCGTTTCGGCAGTTACAGCCGAATCGACAAAAACAAGGATAGTCTCAAAATCGGTATCAGCAAGGACCGAATCTTTTGTGAGACAATCAGTAAAAAAAACAATCTCATGCGTTCCTCGCAAACCTTTTTCCAAATGTTCTTTTTCCCAATCTTCGTATTTAAATACCCCGATTTTCATACGTTAAAAAATTATACACGATTAAGTTCTTTCTCCTTCTCCGCTATTTTAAACAATGTCTTAATAACTGTGTCGGGCGAAAGCGAAATGCTTTCAATCCCCCGTTCCACCAAAAAAGTGGCAAATTCGGGGAAATCCGACGGGGCCTGTCCGCATATGCCAATATACTTTCCCCGCTCGCGGCATTTGCGAATGATTGTGTCGATAAACGCCTTCACCGCCTCATTGTTTTCATTCGTAATCTTGCTTACGGTTTCCGAATCCCGGTCAAGCCCCATGGTAAGTTGGGTAAGGTCGTTTGAACCGATGGACATTCCGTCAAACATGTCCAAAAAGGCATCCGCCAAAAGAATGTTTGAAGGAATTTCGCACATCAGATAAACCTTGAGTGTCGGGTCAACTGCTCTGTCTAATCCCCCTTCTTTCATCGCCTCAAGTACCTTTGCCCCTTCTTCAGGAGTTCGGCAAAATGGAATAAGAGCCACGACATTTTTGAGACCGACTTCTTCGCGGACTCGTTTCATCGCCTTGCATTCAAGCATAAAAGCCGCCTTGAATTTCGGATCGTAATAGCGCGAAGCACCCCGCCATCCGAGCATTGGATTTTCTTCGTGGGGTTCGTAGAGGTCTCCGCCGAGAAGCGTGCGGTATTCGTTTGTCTTGAAATCGGAAAAACGGATAATCACTTCGTGAGGATAGAATGCCGCGCCGATTTTCGCTATCCCCTCCGCAAGCTCGTCAACATAAAATTTTGTTTTATCTTCGTATCCTTTTGTCAGTGCGTCTATTTTTTCCGCCAGAGCTTTCTTTGTTTTGTCGGTAGCGCCTTCTTTTTTCAAATTCTCGTAATCAATGAGTGCGTTCGGATGGATTTTTATATGTTCGTTGATGATAAATTCCAAACGGCCTAAGCCCACGCCTTTTACGGGAAGAAAATATTTTTCAAACGCTTCGTCCGGAGTTCCGATATTTACCATTATCTTTGTCTTTATTTCCGGAATACTGCCAAGGTCGTTTTCAACAACTTCAAATGGCACCTTGCCTTTATACACGTATCCCGTTTTTCCTGATGAACAGTCAACCGTTGCATCTTCTCCGTTTTGAAGCGTATCCGTGGCATTCTTCGTTCCCACGACGCAGGTGATTCCAAGTTCGCGCGACACAATTGCCGCATGGCTTGTGCGGCCGCCTTTATTTGTGACAATGGCCGATGCGATTTTCATGATTGGCTCCCAATCGGGATCGGTGATTTCGGTTACCAAAACCTCCCCTTCTTTAAACTGGCTTATATTTTTAACATCTCTGATGATTCGAATTTGCCCTGTCGATATTTTCGAACCGACAGCGGTGCCGACAGCTATCGGCTGGGCCTTTTCAAGAAGGCGGTATTCGCGATACATGCTTTTATTTCTGACTGAGTGCACGGTTTCCGGACGGGCTTGCACGATAAATAATTCCCCTGTTACGCCGTCTTTCGCCCATTCGGTATCCATCGGCTGGTAGTGCCCCCGTTTTTGCGAAAAATACTCCTCGACTTTCGCTACCCATGAAGCGAGTTTCGTTACTTCCTCATCGGTCATACTGAAACGTTCCCTGTCGGCGCGTGGGACATCAACAATTTTTGTTCCTCGGCCATCGTAAATCATCTTTACTTCTTTCTCGCCTAAATCACGGGCAATAATTCCGCCAAGTCCTTCCTTGAGTGCAGGCTTGAAAACGGTAAACTCGTCGGGAGTTACTTTTCCCTGCACCACCATTTCACCCAGGCCGTACGAGCTGTTAATGACAACGACTTTATCGAACCCAGTTTCGGTATCTATTGAAAATGCGACTCCGCTTGTAGCCTTGTCGCTTCTGACCATTTTCTGGACACCGACAGAAAGAGCAATGTCGAAGTGAGAGAATTTTTTGTCTTCCCGATAGGAAATCGCCCGGTCGGTGAACAGTGAAGCAATGCATTTTTTTATTGCTTCCAAAATATTTGCTCCGCCGGAAACATTAAGATAGGTTTCCTGCTGTCCAGCAAAAGAAGCATCCGGCAGGTCTTCGGCTGTCGCCGATGAACGCACAGCGGTATCGAGATTTTCGAAATACATTTCACCGAGCTTTTTGTACGCCTCAAGAATTTCTTTTTCGAGGTCTTCGGGAAGCTTTGAACGCAAAATGATATTCCGAACGGCCTTTCCTTTTCTTTGTAAATTGAAAATATTCTTCGTATCAAGGCCTTCAAGTTCTTTTTTTATTTTCTCCCGCAATCCCGTCGAATCAAGAAAATAATTGTATGCGGCAGCGGTAACGGCAAAGCCGTCGGGCACCGCAATGCCCATTTTGGAAAGATTTGAAACCATTTCTCCCAATGCGGCGTTTTTACCTCCGACAAGCGGGACATCCTCGATGGAAAGGTTTGAAAACCAAAGGATATGAGCGGTAGTTTTGTCCATATTATTTCTTAAGAGCGATAATCAAATCTGAAACGTTTGAAGAGGTTGGACCTGTTTGTATGAAATCACCAGTCTTTTCCCAGAATGCCATTGAGTCGTAATGAGTGAGAAAAAAACCCACATCAAGGCCCATTTCTTGCGCCTTCTTGAGAGTAATTGTATCACAGAGCGCGCCGGCAAATGTCGTATTATCCTTTCCGTCTGAAGCGATTGCGAGAAGGTTTTCGCCATCCAAAATTTTTGAAAGCGCGGCAAGTACGAGTTCTTGGTTGCGGCCGCCTACGCCCTCGCCTTTCATTGTGACAGTCGTTTCACCGCCATACAAAAGAACCGTTCTCGAAGCAGAATGATGAAGCTTTTCGATTATCTGTACTCCAACATCCTGAGCTTCCCCCGATAAAGAATCAGTAACAATTTCTGCTGTATATCCGAGCTCAGATGCCTTGTTTTTCATCGCTTCAAGAGCAGTTTTGTTGGACAGAAATAATATATTCGATACGGATTTAAAATACAGATCATCCTTGGGTGTTTCGACAAAAGCGTCGGGAACGATGTGTATTGAATATTTTTTCAGAACCTCTGAAGCGTTATGTATTGTTGTGTTGTCTTTAACCGTCGGCCCGGAAGAGATAAATTCAAGATCATTGCCGGGCACATCGGACATTATAAGCGAGATGGCAGACGCAGGATGGGTGTACTGCGCAAGAAATCCGCCTCGGGCAAAAGAGAGATGTTTTCTTACGGTATTGAGTTCTTGTATTGTCGCTCCCTTTTTAAATAATTCTTTTATCAGTTCCGCCTCATCTTCAACCGCTATATGCTGCGGCTGGGAAAGCAGAGCCGAACCGCCGCCGGAAACAATAAAAATTACCATGTCATCCTTCGTACGTTCTTTCAGGAAGGCAATTATTTTTTCGGTAGCATCGACATTCCGCTTGGTAGGAAACGGATGGTCTCCCTGCAGATATGTAATTCTTGATGAGGAGAATGTTTCATCAATACTCAATACTATTCCGCCAGATAATCGGTCACCAAACGTCTCTTCAAGCGTGCGGGCCGCGATAGCGGAACTTTTACCCACTCCCACAATAAAAAGACGCTTAGCGCTTGAAAGAGAGAAGTCTGTATTGTTTATTTTCAAAAAGTTTTCTTTGAGAGAGACGCCTTTTTTGAAAACAGTTTCCGTATCAATAGCATTAAGCCCTGCCTCCGCGATAGAGAGTATTGCTTTCCGTTCCGGGGTATGCGCAAGAGCACCAAAATTTTTTATTTTCTTCCCGCTTTCTTTTTGCATTTTCTAATTATACAGCAATGAAAAAGCGCCTTTCGGCGCTTTTGGGCTTCTCAATTAAAGCTCCTCGACAAGTACGAGATTGGTTTCCGCAAGGCGCACGGCATTTCCGAAAGGCACACCGGTTGCAACAACAATACGTTCCCCTTTTTTAGCCAGTTTGTTTTTAAGTAAAAAATTTCTCGCGTCAAACAGAACGTTGCTGAAATCTTTTGAAAAATCTTTTGAGTGTGACACGAGGACCGGATAACAACCGAAACTTAGGGTGAGTTTTTGGAACGTCGATGCGTTGGGGGTAAGCACGACAATGTTTTGTTCCGGTTTGTAACGGCAGAGCATGCGCGCGGTAAAACCCGAATTGGTGAACGCGATGATAAATCGGGCCCCTACGTCTTCGGCAATATAAACAGCCGAGGCCGTTACCGAGTCGGTAACGTTTTTTGCATCGGCGCTATTTTCATCGCGGCGTTCGGAAATCAGCTGTTTGTGCAAGTAATCGTTCTCGATGTGCAATGCAACGCGGGACATGACCTCTATAGCCTCAACGGGATATTCGCCAAGCGTTGTTTCTTCCGAGAGCATAATGGCATCCGTCCCGTCAAGAATCGCATTGGCAATATCGGAAACTTCCGCACGCGTGGGCACCGGAGACTTAATCATCGACTCAAGCATTTGGGTCGCGGTGATGACAGGCTTTCCCGCCCTGTTGCACTTTTTGATAATCATTTTCTGAATAAGCGGTACGTTTTCGGCAGGCACTTCTATGGCCAAGTCTCCGCGAGCAATCATCACTCCGTCGGAAAGACGGATGATTTCATCAATATGGTCAACGGCTTCGGGAGTTTCGATTTTTGCAATGATTCCCGCATTAGATTTCTTTTTATCAAGAATAGCCCGTAATTCTTTGATATCTTGAGAACGACGAACAAAAGAAAGTGCGACAAAGTCCACGCCGTTTTTGATTCCGAATTCAAGGTCCTTCTTGTCCTTAGGTGTCATTGAACTTACGGAAAGGTACGCTCCGGGAACGTTAAGCCCCCGACGGCCCTTCAATTCTCCCCCCGTGAGAATCTTGGTGTGAATTTCTTTCCCTGAAACCTTCAAAATCTTGAATTTTTTCTTTCCGTCATCAAGCAAAATGTGCATGCCCTTTTTGACTTCTTTTGGGAGGTGTTCGTAATTAACACTTACGCGTTTTTCATCACCGACAATCTTCTCCGTGGTAAAAATAAATTTTTCACCCGGTATAAGAGTGACACGTTCCACGTAAAAATCACCTGTGCGAATTTTCGGACCGCATAAATCCTGGAGTACGGCAACCGGTTTTCCCGTCTTTTTCGTGTAGTTTCGGGCAAGGTTGATGCGGTGCTGGTGCTCGGGGTGGCTGCCATGGGAAAAATTGAGACGTATGACATTAAGCCCCGCATCAAGCATGGCGGTCATGGTTTTCTCGTTTTCCGTTACCGGACCAATGGTCGCGATAATCTTTGTTTTTTTCTTCAATAACATGTAAGCAAAAAAAGATTTTCTCCCTTACGGGGAGAAAAAACAATACTATCACATCCGCTATAAGAATCTAGAGATGCTTGCGCATTCCCTCTTCAATGTCGTTGACGTCTTTGTCCGTCACTCCAAGATCTTTTTTGTGTTCGCGCATATACCCCGCACCTGCCGTAATTTCACCCCCATCAATGCCATGCTCTTTGCCCGGTTCGTCCATGTGTCCATGGAACACCTTCTCAACCTGGTCGAGTTTTTTCTTGTCTATGCCTTTACTAAAAAGTTCTTGTTTGGCTTTTTTAAGTTCTTCTTCCGACACTTTTGGTCTATTATCTCCAAACATAAAGTTTATTTAAGTGATAACTCTTATAACTAGTTAATCGTATCAGTGTCCATACCGGCTGAAAGAGGTGCTTTTGACTTATCTGCCATATACACACGATATAGTAAGTAACCAAAAATTAAAACTGCAAATATATTTACTCTGTCCAGCAAATTCCAAACAAACAGAATGAGTATCGCAATGTAGCTGAGAATCACTGCTTTTCTATCTCGTTTTTTAAATAATTGGGCTAGTGTGTACCAAAATAGGACAATTACGAGAGAAAACAAGACTTCCCAAATGTTTACAAACCCATATTCAGTCTTTAGGAGGTAAAGGATGAGGAAGACTAAGAAAACAAACCCTGCAAAATAAGAAAAGTGAGCAAATTCCCTGCTAGCCAGGTCCCATGCATTTTTTTCCTTCCGTATATTTTCTCCCATTAGATTAAAAGTTTTATTGGTAAAAACCTCTTAATAAACTACTTTCATTCTATCTTCTAACTCTTGAGAAGTCGATAGGCTCGTGATGACCAAATTTTAGTGGGCGCACTTGGAATCGAACCAAGGACCTCTGTCTTATAAATAGCAGTGAGGGAAAAATGAAAATGGCTGTATATAATACTCTCCGTGGGCGCACTTGGAATCGAACCAAGGACCTCTGTCTTATCAGGACAGCGTTCTACCACTGAACTATGCGCCCACGCAAAGCACTATATATTTCAAATAACCATTTTCATTTTAACCGAACGAACTATTTACATGTTTACATATCAGGACAGCGTTCTACCACTGAACTATGCGCCCGAATTACACACTAGAATATCACGATAACACACCCAAGATACACATTAAAGTAACAAAAAAGGTGCCCTAAAACAAGCATAAAAGAAAAGCCCTCAAGTTTTTCAACTTGAGGGCTTTGTAACTCTACCGGAAGTTATACTACTTTCCCGTATCCAAGAAGGCGGGGAATATGATTGCGTTTGTACGTCCGTACAACAACTTTTCCCTTTATGTTGCCTTCAACGGTTACGATGTGGTTTTCTGTTACTTCTTTTATAACACCCGTGTGTCCCTTCCAGGAACGCGGTGATTCTCTCCAGAAAAAGATTAGATCGCCAGGTGACGGATTCTTTGTCGTCAGACCAGCTTCTTGAAAATTTTTCCAGAGAATTTTTGCGCTACGGGATGGTTCAACAGGAAGTTTACCTTTGAAAATAGCGACAACAAAGTCGGCACACCAGCTTAAACCGTCCTTATTGAACACATTTCCGAAACCCACGTACTCAAGCGCGAGCTCAAGACCGTGTTTTTTCTCTTTTTTTACCTTCACCATTTCGTTGAAATGCTGGAGGTAAAATTTTACACCTTTTCTTTTCTCCGTTCCTGTCCAGTACGAAACTGTGTCGGACTTTTTCCATCCGTTCGGACCACCATTCCAAATACGGGCAAAGTCCTCGTCGGTTGGTGTACGTCCAAGACGTTTTCTTGTCGCGTACATATCAAGGTACAAGCGACAGATTTTTCGCGAAAGTTTCGGATTATTTACCGTATCTTTCGGTTTGTAATTCGTCTTGTGACGCTTGTTGACGTCATCGCATACTGGTTGGCGGATTTGCAGATGTCCGTACGGACGACCCGTCCTGAGTACCGGACCCCGTTGATTGATTCCTCCCGACGACTCTTTCAATTCGAGTGCGTTGAGAAGTTGTTCGCTCGGCATTTCTGCCCACGAATATGTGGTAGAAACACCAAGTAAGACAGAAACGAGAATAAAAAACAGCGCTTTGATACGCATATGTTCCTCCTTTTGTATAACCGGTAGAGTATGAATTTGTAATGTACTTTACTTATTTCTACATTATATTATATCATATTTATTGACATTATGTCAATAGTATTATATTAAATAAAACGAAAAAGCGCCCTGTTGGGCGCTCTTTTAACATTCTCTGTTTTGTTCCGTTTTTATGCTCGTCTTTCCGAGCCGTCAGACTCAATTTAGGCATTAAGAGTCATATGCCCTTTCGCTTTGAGGCGAAAGACCGACCTCATCTTCTGCCAATAAAGGCAGAGATTGGTTTTTGAAATATTCCACGAGCAGCTTCCGCTACCCGTGCCTTGTTACGACTTAGTCTTTGTTATTGAATTTACCTTGGACTGCCGCGAGGGCAGGCTTCGGGTACCCCCAACTCCCCTGACTTGACGGGCGGTGAGTACAAGACCTGAGAACGTATTCACCGCGGTATAGCTGACCCGCGATTACTAGCAATTCCATCTTCATGAGGTCGAGTTGCAGACCTCAATCCGAACTGAGGACACCTTTATAAGGATTGGCTCCGGATTACTCCATTGCGACCCGTTGTAGTGCCCATTGTATCATGTGTGTAGCCCAAGATATCTAAGGTCATGCGGACCTGGCGTCATCCTCGCCTTCCTCCCCCCCACCACTTCTCAAATCTTTTTAAGAAGTCGTGGGGGGCAGTCTCGCCTGACAAAATATAACAGGCAACGAGGGTTGCGTTCGTTACCCCACTTAAGGGAACAATTCAAACCACGAACTGACGACGGCCATGCAACACCTGTCCAGCCGCCCTTGTGAGGCGCATCTAGTTTCTTAGATGCTTCGTCTGGATGTCTAATCTTGGTAAGGTTCTTCGTTTGTCATCGAATTGAACCACATGATCCACTGCTTGTGCAAGTCCCCGTCTATTCCTTTGAGTTTTAGCCTTGCGGCCGTACTCCCCAGGTAGTTCTCTTAACGCGTTAGCTTCGCCTCTCAGAGGGTCGATACTCCGAAAAGCTAGAGAACATAGTTTAGGGCGTGGACTACTGGGGTATCTAATCCCATTCGCTACCCACGCTTTCGTGTCTCAGTGTCAGGAACGCACCAGTGAGTTGCCTACGCATTCGGTGTTCCCTATGGTATCAACGGATTTCACCCCTACTCCATAAGTTCCACTCACCTCTCGCGCCCTCTAGTTGTGCCGTATCTCTCGCAGATTCTTGGTTGAGCCAAGAGGTTTAACAAGAGACTAACACAGCCACCTACACACCTTTTACACCCAGTGATTCCGGATAACGCTTGGGGCACTCGTATTACCGCTGCTGCTGGCACGAGTTCAGCAACCCCTTATTCATGAGGTAACATCAATAAACTTTCTCCCTCATAAAAGATCTTTACATCCCGAAAGACTTCATCGATCACGCGGCGTCGCTCCGTCAGGCTTTCGCCCATTGCGGAAGATTCTCGACTGCGGCCACCCGTAGGTGTATGGTCCGTGTCTCAGTACCATCGGTGGGGGTCAGCCTCTCAGCTCCCCTAGGCGTCATAGCCTTGGTAGTCTTTTACACTACCAACTAGCTGATACCGCACAGGCCTTTCCCAAAGCGAAATTCTTTACTCTTGCGAGACCATCGTGTATTAGTCCGGATTTCTCCGGATTATTCACGACTTTGGGGGAAGTTCCTGCGTATTACTACCTCGTTCGCCACTAACTTTAAACAACCTTTGATTTGATATAATCGCACCATTGGTAAAATAAAGTCCGTTCGACTTGCATGCCTTATCCACGCCGCCAGCGTTCATCCTGAGCTAGGATCAAACTCTAACTAAAAGTT
>JAUYHB010000015.1 GCA_030690305.1 bacterium
AGTACCGGAAAGAGGGGTTAAAGAATATAAAAGACAGTGAGAAATTATAAGCATTAAAAAAATTAGAATTAGTAAAAGTATGAAAAAAATATTATTAAGTTTGGGCATGATTTCGGTGGTTGCCGTCTTGGCAATCGGCGCAACAGGCGCTTTCTTCTCCGATACGGAGACATCAACCGGCAATACCTTCACGGCTGGAGCGGTTGATTTAACAGTAGATAGTCAGCAACATTATAATGGGATGGTTTGTACACTTGGTACGAATCAGATATACACATGGCAACCGGAGATAAATACATTACCTCCTTATTACCCAGCTCAGGACTCTCCTTGTGATGGAACTTGGACAGCGACAAATTTAGGTGCTCAGCATCAATTTTTTGATTTCGCTGATGTTAAACCGGGTGATTCTGGAGAAAACACACTTAGCCTACACGTTGATAACGACGCTTGGTTGAGATTGGTTATCAGTCTTGTAACTGATTTAGACAATTCTTGTACTGAACCAGAAGAAGGAACTAACAGCGAAAGTTGTACCGTTTCTGTTCCAGAAGGAACGACCGCAGGAGCAGGTGAATTAAGAGAAAATCTCTTGTTCTCAGTGTGGCTGGATGAGGGCCAGACAGTCGGTTTCCAAAACAATGGTGACCTAGGTGAAGGAGACAATATTAGAAATTACGCAGAACCAATTATAATTTCTAGTGGGACAATTGACGAGAATGGAGAAATTTGGAATCTTTCAGACGCTGGCGGCTTATACCTTATAGGTGGACAAACAGCCTACTTTGGTATTGATTGGAATCTTCCCAACACTGTAGGAAACGACACTCAGACCGATAGTATGAGTGCTACTGTGGAATTTCAGGTTGAACAACACAGAAATAATCCTACCCCTTCTTGGATTTAGTAGGAGTAATCTCATCTAACTAGTAACGATTATTATGAAAAAAATATTATTAAGTCTGGCCGCCATTGTTACGGTTGCAGTTGTGGTTACCGGCGCGACAATCGCCTTCTACAATGACACCGAGACATCAGCCGGCAACATCTTTGTTGCGGGTTCTGTCGACCTCAAGGTGGACCACACGTATGCCTCGTATGATGGCGAGGAATGTGTTGGTAACTGTACTGAGCAAGGTTCCAATCTCGTCTTGAATGAGGGATTTGAGAACCCGGTGGTAACGGATAACGGTGGTCAGTGGCAGATATATCCAAGTGGTATTTCCAATTGGGCTGTTACTGCAGGTGCAGGTCTTGAACTTCAAAGAAACGGTGTAGCAGGTGCTCCTCATGGAGGCCAGCAACTTGCGGAACTTGATAGTCATGGCGCCGGAAGTCAGTCTACTATTGAGCAGGTCATTAACACGGTTCCTGGTCAAAAATACCGTCTTACTTTCTGGCACTCCCCCCGTCCGGCAAACACTCCCAATAATGGAGAAGATAACCAGATTGAATTTACTATCGAAGTTACAAGCAATAGTGGCGTATTGGTGAATAACACTATTGGAATGACCTACAGTGGTTCAGGAACATCTTGGACCCAGTACACATATAACTTCATTGCGCTTGATACGCAGACGACAATTATCTTTGCGGATGCGGGAACTCAAGCAGACACCTTGGGCGGTTATATAGACGATGTGTCAGTACGTGAATTGTCTTGTCCAGAAAATGATTATCCCAATGGCGGTATTTGTACACTTTGGGGTGAGCAAGACCTTGGTCAAGGCGATACGTTCTGGAATTTCCCTGACATCAAACCAGGTGACTGGGGAACAAACGTTATCTCGCTTCATGTCTACGGAAATGATGCATTTGCATGTCTCTTGCCAAGCAATCTTGAAGATAACGAGAATACGCCCATTGAACCGGAAGTCACAGCAGGTGACACGACTGCTGACGGAATCCAAAACGGCGAACTCTCGGGTGAGCTTGAATTCTTCATGTGGGAGGATGCAAATGGCAACAATGCCTTTGATCTAAGTGAACAAATATTAGTTACTGCGGGTACTCCGTTCAATCAAATTCCGACTCAAATGGTTGCAATGTCTCTTACAGGCAATGCGCCTATCACTCTTGTCGGCATGAGCTGGTGCGCGGGTGATCAAACACTTGTTGGCACTACCGTAAATTGTGATGGAAACGGAATGGGCGACATAGCTCAGACAGACAAAATGGTCTCTGACTTTGTTGCGTACGCGGTTCAACAGAGGAATAATTCTAACTTCACTTGCGCAGACGCAAATATTCCTCTTCTTGTTGCTCCGGAAAACCTATAGGTTCTAGAGAGAATAAAAACTTTCAACCAGTTGTTGAAGCTTTTGACCCAACCTCACTTTTTAACAAAAGTGAGGTTGGGGACTGAGGCTTTATAAAAGCCCTAAAAAATGGATCCCGTTAGAAGCCGCGGTCACGGTTTTAACAAAAAGTAAAAGTATATGTTAACAACTGAAGAAAAGAATAATATTGAAACAAAGCAAGAAAACGGACGACCGCGACCTGCTTCTAACGGGATGGACAAAGCATTCAAAATTCTTTACACGACATTCTACGCGGGAATCATCCTGATAATCGGGCTTTTGCTCATTGCTCTTTTTCCTATTAAAGGCAATTACCAGATAAAAATCGTAAAGTCAGGTTCAATGGAACCAAGTATCGCTACCGGAAGCATTGTTGTCATAAAGCCAAGTGCGAATTATAAGGAGGGCGATGTTGTTACATTCGGCAAAGACACAAAGACGGATATTCCGACCACCCACCGCATAGTAGGAAGCCGTGCCTCGGAGGGCGTGATTTTGTTTACCACAAAGGGAGATGCCAACGAAGACCCCGACACGAAAGAAATCCGGCAAAGCGATATTCACGGCAAAGTATTGTTTGACGTTCCTTATTTCGGTTACATCATCGACATGGCCCGTAAGCCCGTCGGTTTTGCCGTTCTTATCATCGTTCCCGCGCTCATCGTTGTCTTCGATGAAGGTGTAAAAATATTTCATGAGATAAAGAAGATGAGAACCCTTCGACCCCTTCGACAAGCTCAGGGCGGGCAAGCTCAGGGCAAGAAAAAAGAAGATACTCCAACAGATGATAAAGGAAACGTTTAACGTGAAAAAGACAAATATAAAAACAAAGACGAACAACGAAGCCACTTTTGAGGCGGAGAGCAGGCTCGTGAAAGCGGCAAAACACATGTCGCTTAAGTTGCTCGCGCTTTCCCTCGTGATTAGCCTAAACATCATCGGTCTTCCCGGTATCGGCGACACGATGGGGTATTACCTTGATATTGAGAGCTCAACCGAGAACACTTTTATAGCGGGTTCGGTTGATTTCTCACTTGGCATTTCAGGCTGGCAAGCGACAAGCACGGCAGTTTCAATGCCGCCGGGGGATATCGTGAAAAAAGAAGTGACTGTTGACCCCCTCGATAGCAATCCGTTCCAATACTTTGCCACAACGACAAATATCACGGGCGATAGCGATTTCTGCGACGCGCTTCTTGTCACCGCAAACCTTGAAGGAAATCAAATGTATGATGGTCCGCTTACGGGACTTCTTACCGCTACCACGACGACACTCGATTCGTGGGACTTTACCTACACAACAGGAGTCAACGACTTCCAAAACCGCGTTTGTGATTTTGATATTGACTACAACGCCTGGCAGACACGGCACGATTATCCAACGTATGAGGACGGCGGATACAACGATACCGAGAAAGTTTCAAACCACCTTTCTTCGTGGGGTTTCAGAATCAATAAAGTTTATTACGACGTAAAAACACCGGAGCGCGGCGAAGAGGGCGTCAATGAATGGGTGGAGATTTATAACCAGACCAATACGGCCATAGACATTTCAGGCTGGGAGATTTGCGACAATACCGGCTGTGATACCCTGCCTTCAACGCCCGCCATTCCCGCCCAGAAATACGCGGTTATTGTGGCCACTTCAACCACTGCCACCACGACGACCGTTTCAAGCGGGTTGCCCGCGTACTGGTATCTTCCAAGTGAGGTTACACAGATTAATATCGATAATTTAATCGGCAACGGCTTAGCAAATGATGCCGACATGCTAGTCCTCAAACGTCCCGACGGCGTTATCGTTGACCAGATGAACTGGGGAACTCCCGATAGTGGTTGGGCCAATTACAACAGCAATGTCTGGAATCCGGGAGCGATTGATGTTGCCGAAGGCAATGTCTTGGCCCGCGTGCCTTCCGGATACGATACGGACGCGCCTTCTGATTGGGTGGAACTTTTGCCTCCAACGGTTGACCTTATCTATCCCGACGAGGGCGGTTCATATACTTGGTACTGGGGTTATAGCTACAACATCACTTGGACAGCGACGAATAATAACGGCTCTGACACGGACCTTGATATCGGTATTTTCTACGTGAAAGATGTCAATCACGACAGTGTAATTAGCGTAGGTGATACGACACATACCATCATTGCGACAACGGCAAATGACGGTCTATTCAACTGGACCGTGCCATCAGGGTTCCTCGGCTACATCTGGATTCACCTTGTTGCCACGGGACCGGAAAATCCGATGCTTAATACGGGAACGGTGAGCGGCAAAATCTATGACCCAATCGCGCTCTTCCTTACCGAAGAAGGTACCGACATGGAGGATGTGGACCTTGAAGCACCGGTGATAACGGTACAGGGCAATAACCCCGCAACCATTACCATAGGGGCGACGTATAATGACCTCGGCGCGTTAGTAACCGATAATGTAAACAACAATCTCGGCATTGTGACTGAAGGCGCAACCATCGATACTACGCAAACGGGCGTTTACACCGTGACCTATAGCGCGACTGACCAAGCGGGCAATGTTGGCAGTGCAACACGAACAGTCATTGTGTACGACCCTGCCGACGGCGAACCTGACCTTTCCGCATATCAACAGAGTACGGATACTTCCGATACTTCCGAGACTACCGAAGTAATTGCTGAAAACAGCGTATTGTTACCGACAGAAGAAATAACGACCGGGGGCGGAAACACAACAACAGAAACTCCTGAAGTAGTAGCAGAAACGGCCATAGAGGAAGAACAAACAAACGAAGAAGTTATTGAAGAAACCACTCCGGTTGTTGAGGAACAAGTTGAAGTTGTTGCGGAGGTAACAGAGGAAGTGGCAGAGGAAGTAACGGAGGAAATAACCGAAGAAGTAACAACCGAAGAAGTAACTGTTGTCACTGAAGAGAGCCCTGTTCTTGAGGAGGAAACGGTTAACGAAGGGGAAACCACCGAACAAGTAGCAGAGGAACCTGTAGCGGAGGATGTGGTGGTTGCAGAATCGGAATCAACGCCTATTGTGGAAGAAGCGGTGATTCCGGAACCGATAACGGTAGTAGAGGAAATAGTAGATTCAGAACCTCAACAGCCGGAAGTTTCCGAGCCCTCGACTGAAGCCGTAGTGCCGGAACCGTTGACGGAAGTGTCGGAATAAAAACAAAAGCATGAAAAATTTTCTTAAAATCTTAATACTGCCGATTGCCATCATAACGATGATGGGCGGTTATGCCGATGTCGCTTTTGCTCAAACACCACTTGATGTTCAGTTTGTTCCGGACCCGCTTTTTGACAAACCCAACTTCCTCCCCTTGGATGAAACGTCCGGTGTTGTGACAGTTACCAACAATTCGGGCGAAACGCAAAATATTTTAACCGAAGCAATCAATGTCTTTGACAACGATAATTTTGGCAGCCTTCTGCACCTCATCATAGAAGAGGACAGCACAACTTTATTTGACGATTCTCTCGCCGACTTCTTTTCAACTGCCGGTGAAATTTCTTTGGGTGCAATTTCCAACGGAGAATCAAGGACGTTTACTTATACCATTTCATTTATTAACTCCAGTGATAATTCTTATCAGGGAAAGACGCTTGGTTTTGACGTTTGTGTCGGATTTGAGGGAGGCAATAACCATTGCGGCGACACGGTTATAGGTGATGAAGGAGGAGATGAGGGAGGGGATGAGGGCGGAGGTGGTGGAACCGGGGGCGGGGGAGGAACCATTCCGGGTTCCGGCAGCGGAAGCAATGGGCCGGTTACGACAAGTCTTGTCATATTCAACGAACAGGCGCTTAACATATCAAACGTCGGTGAATCCGGGTCAGCCACGCTGACATGGGACACAAATATTTTGTCCACCAGTCAGGTTGTCTATGGTCTGGCTTCCGGAGGTCCGTATACTTTGGTTCTTACACCGCCGAATTTCGGTTATCCGTTCGCGACCGATGAAGACCTGACAAAAGTCATACACCACTCCGTACCGATAACAGGTCTTGTTTTGGGAGAAACATATGTGTACCGAGTCATCTCCCGCGCTTCACCACCAACAATCAGTTACGAGCATACATTTACGGTGCCTCTCTTGGCACAAGCTCCCGCCTCTGACTTCACCCCTTCCGCTTCGGACGAAACGGCAAACGAGGGCGGGTCCGTATTGGGGAGCCCTTCAAATGGTTCAGGGGGTACGGGGTCATCCGCACCTGGCACAGAAGAAGAGGCTTTGACGGAAGAAGAAACATCCGGTTTGAATAACAACCTGGCATCGGTATTTGCTTCCGGTTTTGGAAATATTTTGTCCGCGTGCACTTTAATCGCCCTGCTTATACTCCTGGCAATTTATCTCATCTGGCGATTGTGGCTTAAAAGAAAATACGAAAAAGATTTGGTAGGGGAGGAGGAAATAAAAAATAGATTCCTTCTCTTCTTCGGAGGGTCTTTGACCTTAGTTATACTTGCTCTCGTTATTTTCGGTAACTCGTGTCCCCTCCCAATATTGATAACGGCGTTGGTACTGACTGTCGGTTTGTACGTCTATAGAAAATTCCGAGGTAAATAAAGTTTGTCCTCGTCCCATCCCCACCGCGGAGCGGATGGGTATTGGGCGAGGCAACGGGGCAAACTTTGTTGTAGAAGTGTCGGCTCCGCCGACCTCTCTCTTGTATTTGCAGATTCATCCCCGCGGCAAGCCGCGAGGGTATTCTCTGCAACTACAATAGAAAAAGAGCACAGAGGAGTTTCTGCTACTTTGCTCTGAGGTGAAGATAGATATCTTCGAGCGCCCGTACCGCGTCTCCCGCGGCGATATTGTTTTGGTGATACAGCCCGTCCGTACAGTCTCCCGCGGCCCACACACCCGGCGTGGAAGTTTGTTGCGTGCGGGGGTCTATGACTATCTGGTTGTGCTTGTTCAGTTCGACAAGCTCTTTTACAAAACTTGTTGTCGGAATGAGCCCGATTTCAACGAAAATTCCTCCCGTCGGCAGTTCAATGCTTTTCCCGTCCTTTTCAAAAACGATTGCCGTAACCAGTGTCTGTCCTTTGATTTCCTTTATAGTGACACCGGAATACGCTTTCATATTCGGATGAGAAACCACTTTCTCAACCGTTATCGGGTCGGCTTTGAATTGAGGGGCATTCTCTAGAAGGGTAACGCTTTTTGTATACGCAAGCAGTTGCGCCGCGGTTTCAAATCCCGCATTGCCTCCTCCAATGACAACAACGTCCTGCCCCGAGAAAAGCGGGCCGTCACAGGACGCGCAATATGTCACGCCTTTGTTTTCGAATGTGTCCGCTCCCGTAACGGAAAGTTTTCTTCTCGCGCTTCCCGTCGCAACAAGCACGGTTTTAGCGGCATATGTCGCTTTGTCGGTCGTAACCGAAAATCCGTCTTTTGTTTTTTCAATTTTATTTATCCATTCTCCCGTACGCACTTCAACAACATCGCGCGCGTACGCGCGGAGATGTTTTTCAAGCGCTTGAGCAAACTCGGTACCGGGAATGGAAACAGTGCCTATCCAGTTTTGAATATCGGAAGAAACAATGCTTTGTCCGCCGAAATCTTTGGTAAGAAAAAGTGTCTTAAGTTGTTTTCGCGCGGCATATACGCCGGCGGCAACGCCTCCCGGACCTCCCCCGATTATTATCAGTTCGTAATCACTCATTAGGATTTTCATTGTAGCATTTTTGGTTATTTTAGACACTTTTTTCCCGCAAAAAGCCCTTAAACTTCAACACGAAACAGTCAGAAATCAAGATGTTCATTTCTTGACTTTTCGTTATTATGGGTAAACAAAACTATATATATGACTATGCCGCAAGTTAAACCAGAAATCGAAACATTCGCTCGCATCAAGGTTGTTGGTGTCGGAGGTTCAGGCAAAAACGCCGTTAACCACATGATAAATTCCCGCGTCAAAGGGGTTGAATTTATCGCCGTAAACACGGATGCCCAGGACCTGCACCACTCTCTCGCCAAGAAGAAAATCCAAATCGGTAAAAACGTTACCCGCGGACTTGGAGCTGGCATGAACCCCGACCTCGGGAAAAGAGCGGTAGAGGAAACAAAAGAAGAAATTCAGGAATCATTGAAAGGTTCCGACATGGTATTTGTTACCGGAGGATATGGAGGAGGCACTTGCTCGGCTGCCGCGGAACCGATTGTCAATATGGCCAAAGAAGTTGGCGCGCTTACCGTTGCCGTTGTCACCAAGCCGTTCTTTTTTGAAGGACAACAGAGAATGCGGATTGCCGAACAGGCTCTTGAAGGAATGAAAAAAGCCGTTGACGCGATTATCATCATTCCAAACGACAGACTCCTAAATGTCATCACGAAAGAAACGACCGCGAAGAATGCTTTTGCGATGTGTGATGAAGTTCTCAAACAGGCTGTTGAAGGAATCTCGGACCTTATCACAACGCCGGGAATGATTAACATAGACTTTGCCGATATCCGTTCCATCATGCAGGACGCCGGTTCCGCTCTCATGGGAGTCGGGGTTTCAAGCGGAGAAAACAGAGCGGTAGAAGCGGCAAAAATGGCCATCAATTCACCTTTGCTTGATATTTCGATAAGTGGTGCCAAAGGGGTCCTCTTTTCAATAGCGGGCGGCGATGACCTTACCATGTTTGAAATCCAAGAAGCGGCAAAGATAATCACCGAATCGGTTGACCCTGATGCACGCATTATTTTTGGAACAATCTACAGCGACAGTCTGAAAAAAGGAGAAGTCAAAATCACCGTTATCGCAACAGGTTTTCCCGAACCGGCAACAAAGCGCGTGAGTCTTTTCCCTCCGGTAACTCCAAAAGAAAAAGATAAAGACAAAGAAAAGGAAAAAGAAGACAAGGGAAGAATTTACAATTCTTTGCCGAACGAACCGAAAGAAAACTCAAAAAAGGAACCCTCCATTCTTGAAGACAATGATGATGATTGGGGAGCGGTACCGGCGTTTTT
>JAUYHB010000016.1 GCA_030690305.1 bacterium
CGCGAGGGCCGCGAGGGCCGCGAGGGCCGCGAGTGCCGCGAGTGCCGCGAGCGCCGCGAGCGCCGCGAGGGACGCGAGGGACGCGAGTGCCGCGAGGGCCGCGGTGGACGCGAGTGCCGCGAGTGCCGCGAGGGCCGCGAGGGACGCGAGGGCCGCGAGGGCCGCGGTGGACGCGAGCGCCGCGAGGGCCGCGAGGGCCGCGAGGGCCGCGAGTGCCGCGGTGGACGCGAGTGCCGCGGTGGACGCGAGTGCCGCGAGTGCCGCGAGGGCCGCGAGGGCCGCGAGGGCCGCGAGTGCCGCGCGTGACGCGCGGGAGCGGTTCGCCGCATGGTGCATCCAGCGCGCCTACTGGTGGCACGAGGAGTTGGCATGGCTCGGCGTCACCCACCTCGGCGCTCGGGAGAATATGGATGCCGCCGTCCTGTCGTGGAGCGCACCGGCCTACGACGCCTTCCGCGCCGGGGCGTGGATCGCCTACTGGACGGACACCGTGCTCTATTGGGCCGCCAAGCCCCGCGTCCACGTCGAGGTGGCCGCGACCACCCGGCGTCTGCACCGCGCGGACGGGCCGGCGGTGGAGTCCGACGTGGAGCCGCTCTATTTCTGGCACGGCGTCCTCGTGCCGGCGCACGTGATCGAGGCGCCGCAGACGATCACGGTGGCCGAGATCCAGGCCGAGGATGATGCCGAGGTCCGGCGTGTGCTCCGCGAGCGATTCGGCCCGGACGTGCGCGAGCGCCCCGAGGACTACGACGGGACGCTCGCGTTCCTGCGCGCGGTCGGCTCTCGGCTCGTGGACTGCGACGGCGGCACGGGCGCTGTAGGCTCGGCGCCGCGGGCGCTGGTGGAGATCGACGATCCCGAGTGGCCGCGGTGGCTGATCCTGACGGACGGCTCCACGCGACGGGTGTATACGATCCCGGCGAGCGCCGAGGACGACACGGTGTCGGCCGCGCTCCAGCGGAGCAACGGCGGGCTCAGCGAGTCGCTGTGCCTCGCAGAGAGCTAGGACTATGACGACGCAGACGAGTGACGAGATCCTGGGCGTGATCCAGGCGGCGGCCCAGGCGGCGGCGAGCGACGTGCGCCACGTCCACGCCATCGCGCACGGTCAGTACGTGCGACAGGGCGACGTGCTCCTTGTGCGCGTGGCGGACGGGCATCCGCACGGGCCGGCGCTCCCGTCGCGCCAGCTCGCCGAGGGCACGACGCAGGGGAGCCGGCATGTGGCGGAGGCGCCGTGTTACGCGGCTACCACGCCGCCGCCTGGTGCGGCGGCCACGGCGTTCCTCGGCCCGTGCGTCGTGAGCCCGGAGCGGTTCGTGGTCACGCACCCCGAGCATGCGCATTTCTCGCTGCCGGCGGGCACGTACCAGGTGGTGCAGCAACGGGACGAGCGGACGCAACGACGGATGGCGGACTAAGCGTGGCCGCCACGCAGCGAAAGCCCGCGCCCAAGCGCCCGCGCCGGTGCCTGCGCTGCGGCGAATGGTGGTTTCCCACCCAGCAAAGCCATCCGCGGCGGTG
>JAUYHB010000017.1 GCA_030690305.1 bacterium
TCACAGGTTCAATAAGTAATTGCAACACTTCGATATAATTGAGGTGTATGAAATTCAAACATTTTAGAATTGAGGAACGCGAAAAGATTCAGGAATTGCTTTGGCAAAAGACTTCAGTTAGAGCAATTGCCAAAACATTAAATAGAAGTCCATCGTCAGTCGCTAGAGAAATTAATCGCAATATGCTGCTCAAGAGATCATACAAACCACGAGTGGCAGATGAACGGGCACAAAAGAAAAGGAAAAGCAGAGGCAGAAAATTGCGTTTGAAAAACCAATTCATTCGCAGATATGTCATCACCAATTTGAAGGCAGGACTTTCACCAGAACAAATCGCTGGACGACTTCACGTCGAACATCCGGAAGAAAAGATTTCTCACGAAGCCATATATCAGTACATATATAGTCACGTTCACCGACAAGGTTGGGGTCTAATGAAAATTGGATACCATGACCTCCGAAAGTATTTAAAACGTAGACACAAGAGACGAGCTCAAAGAGGCATGCGCTCAGTACAGAGGGTATTTAGGCCTAAAGGACCATCAATTGATGACCGACCACAAGAAGTTGAGACTAGAAAAACGGTTGGTCACTGGGAAACCGATTCGGTCATTTCAAGAAAAAGCAAAGTTGGATTAAATACTCTAGTTGAAAGAAAAACGGGTTTGGTGTTCATAACTAAAATTGAAGATCACACCTCCGAGGTCACCAAAAATGCTGTGGTCAAAAGATTGTCGGCGCTTCCAAAAGAAGCGCGCAAGAGCGCGACATCGGACAACGGCACAGAAAACTTTTTGTATGATGAAGCTCAATTCACTTTGGATATTCTGTGGTTCTTCGCTCATCCGTATCACTCGTGGGAGAGAGGAACTAACGAAAACACCAACGGTCTCATTCGTTGGTACTTCCCAAAGGGCACAGACTTTGCGACAATACCAGATGAGACCATTAAAGTTGTTGAGGACGCATTAAACAATCGTCCTAGAAAACGACTTGGTTGGAAAACCCCATTAGAAGTATTTAATGAAAGTGTTGCATTTCAATATTGAATGTACC
>JAUYHB010000018.1 GCA_030690305.1 bacterium
GTTCCTGCATTAATGTCAGCTGTGGTGGCAACCAAGGAAGCAATGGTCCCAAGTGAAGTTAAGGAAGAGGCAAGAACACTTGTTCCAAGGGCTGTCTCGCTCAATACGTTTGAGGTGTCGATAAAGTAGGAGAATGTGTCAGCCAGCTCAATTCCCCCGTCATCAATGGTGGCCACAAGGACCGCATCTGGACTGAAGCGAAACTCTCCCTTGTCTCCGGTAACTGAAGCCACGTCGGTTGCAAACTCCACAAAGTCCAGGGTGACCGCTGCGCCATCATACGTTGGGGTGATCCGTAATCGTTCAGCGGCAGAAGAACCAAATGAGAATACTGGGTTTCCAGCAACGACTGCGTCATAAAAAGTAACATCTGCGTTGTCTGATAGGGTTGCTGTGGTGGTGGCAAGATCGGTGGCAGGAGACTCAATGATCTTTCCTGTGGTTGAGTTAAATCGCACAAACTCCTTGTCTACTGAAGCTGTGTCGCCTACCACGTCGCCTGAACCACCAGGAGTAGCCCAAGAAGTTACTCCAGCTCCATCCGTTGTTAGAAACTGCCCTCCTGACCCATTGGCTGATGGAATTTGAAATACAATACCTGTACCCGCAACGACATTCACTTTAATAACTCCTGTTCCTGAAGTTGAACCTGTAAGGGTTAGCTGTCCATTGGTTCCCGCGGCAGCACCTGATTGCAGTGTGCCCGTTACGGTAACATTGCCTGCTACAGCCAGACTCGTTAAGGTTCCAAGAGATGTAATGGCTCCTTGCGTAGCTTGCGTGGTGGCGGTGTCAGGAGCAAGTCCTGTGATGGTAGATACGGTTCCAGCGTTCCCATCTATGGAACCCACAATGGTGCTTGAGAATGTCTGCACTCCAGTAAAGGTTTGAGCTGCATCAGTTCTTGCGACTGTGGCTGTGGTAGTGGGGAATGTATATACTTGGGCATCTGTTCCAGTAAGGGTGATAGATCCATTAAAGGTGAGGGTTTTCCCTGCTTGTCCAGTTAGGGTATATGTTCCTGTGGTAAACGTATTTCCGTTTAAAGTGGTCCCCACTAATGTCGTGAAGGATCCGGCAGCAGGGGTTGTACCTCCAACAACACCATCGAAAGTTCCTGCATTAATGTCAGCTGTGGTGGCAACCAAGGAAGCAATGGTCCCAAGTGAAGTTAAGGAAGAGGCAAGAACACTTGTTCCAAGGGCTGTCTCGCTCAATACGTTTGAGGTGTCGATAAAGTAGGAGAATGTGTCA